>DAIDAD010000003.1 GCA_027310795.1 Candidatus Micrarchaeaceae archaeon
GTGCTTGATTGGAAAATGTGATATTAGTCGACAAAAATGACAATGAGATAGGCACGGAAGAAAAACTCAAGGCGCACAGCAACGGCGGCACATGGCACCGTGCCATATCTGTATTCGTATTCAATGACAAGGGAGAAGTAATGCTCCAGCAGAGGACAGACACGAAGTACCACTCAAAAGGCAGGTGGGCGAACACCTGCTGCAGCCATCCAAGGCCCGGTGAAGACACAGCTGCTGCTGCACACAGAAGGCTGAGGGAAGAAATGGGGTTTGACACGGAGCTTAAGGAAAGATTCACATTCCCTTATGAAGCAGATGTAGGCAGTGGACTCACAGAAAAAGAGTACGATCACATATTCTTCGGAAGATACAGCGGCGAGCCAGATCCGAATCCTTCGGAAGTGAAGGGCTGGAAATGGGTCTCTATAGACGAATTCCAAAAACAGATAAAGAAAAAGCCGGATGACTTTGCAGCATGGCTTGTTCTCATGGCAGATAAATTTGTAAGCGAGGCAAAGAAATCAAGTAACTGATTAGCCGCCGTAGACCCTTATGCTGTACGTCCCTGACAATTTCGAAGCGGCCCTTTTCATAGCCTCTCTTCCTATGTTCTTGTTCTGCG
Source organism: Candidatus Micrarchaeaceae archaeon (assembly GCA_027310795.1). Classification (GTDB taxonomy): domain Archaea; phylum Micrarchaeota; class Micrarchaeia; order Micrarchaeales; family CABMGC01; genus JAKAUU01. The sequence continues at coordinate 623 of DAIDAD010000003.1, forward strand.
AATTTATCTTTACTTCGAAGATCCTCTGGTTTTTGTAGACCCTTGCTGCGACAGACGAAGGACTTCCGAAAGAGAGAGTCATTCCCTGTGAAATCCTGTCAGCTCCTGCGCCCATGGCCCTTTTCTTTTCACGTATCACGCTGTGCGGATAGACAAGAATGCGGAATTTGTAATCATTGACAAGATTGCTCTCAAGGTGCTTGTTCGCGACCTGCCTCGCAGCTTCAAGCGCATTCGACCTGAGCTGCACGTACTGGTCTGATTCAAGCGCTATAGTATTCTCATATTCCTTTTCAGAACCCATCTTGAAAACAAGAAGGCTCGTGTGCGGAAGCGCCTTTATGTAATTCTTCCTCGGCTTCTTAACAGAATATCTTGCCCATGGCTGGCTCTTGAGTCCGCGTACGCACCTTGCAGGCCTTAATTTCATAATATCACTTGCATCTGCCAATTTACAGAAATGGCTATGAATAGAAGCCAATAAACTGACAGTTTAATCCTATGTGTGATAAGCTATTTTAATGTTGCTGTAAGCGTCTACTTTCCTTAGGGCGTCATATCTTCATTTGCCTATTAATTCCATACGCCTCTCCAATTCAAGGAGAAGGTCCAGTATTAGCCCTGCTGTTATCAAAAGGAAACCTATCACCAGGAGCATGAACGCGATTAGCGCCCTGCCTGTATTTGCGAAAAGACCTGTTGCTAAGAAGTCTGCAAGCACGCCTATCCCTATTACCAGCCCTATTATGAATATTACCCCACCGACTAAACCAAAAATCAGCAATGGGCTGTAATCCCTTATCTGCCTGACTATGTGCGAAGCGACATTGAATCCGTATGCGAACTTAGACTTCGTAAGCTTCGATTCCCCGTATTTTCTTACGTAATACTTTATACCTGTTTCTTTTACAGAATAGCCTCTCCGTGCAAGTTCTATTGCAAAGAACGCAATTCCTGCCCTGTAAGGCTCTATTTTCCTTATCTCCTCGAATGCCTCTCTTTTCATTACAAACAGTCCTGTAAGGACGTCATGTATCTTAGTATGGTAAAGTGAAGAGAAGAGCCAGCTGAGGATCCAGTTGCCGAACCTTATGTAGAACTGCATCGAGCCATGAGAAAGTCCGCTCATCCTGTTCCCTAGAACCATGTCTGCCTCTCCGCGTTCCGCCATCCTTAGCCCTGTCACAAGCCCCTGGGGATCATGCGTCCCATCGGCATCTATGCTTGCAAGATATTCCCCCTTTGCTTCCCTTAACCCTATTATTATCGCGTTTTCTACGCCACGGCCCCTCTGCCTTATCACCTTTGCGCCGGTAGCCTTGAGCTTCCTGAAATACGCATCGCTGCTCTTGTCGACTATTATTATCTCAGTGCCCTTTCCGAGGAGCTTCCTTATCTGCTTCACAAGAAGGAATACGCTTTTCTCCTCTACTGTAGGTATCACAACGCTTACTTTCGGATGCATGCAACCCAATATACTATCCAGGCAAAGCCTTTAAATCCTTATAAACGGATGCAATGAAGAGAAGGTTTAAATATATATTAGTCTAAATCTAGACTATGTCTTCCGCTGTTCACATATCAAAATACCACCCTCACAAGGAGCTCTCAAAATATGTGCTGAAGGTTATTATACTCAAGAAGCTAAAGGACTGGAACTATCCATATTCGATAGCAAATGATATAAAAGAGGGATGCAAGGAATGGCACGGCAAGGGCATACTGTCAGAAGTCAAGAAAAGCGACGTGTACAATGCAATAAATTCCCTTGAGAGGCAGAACTACATAATATCTAAAACAGAATTAAAATCAGGCAGGGTGCACAGATACTACAAGACCACGAAAAGCGGCGCTGCAGCGCTTAACAGGGCGCTGAGGCTCCGCGAAGAGATGCTTAAGGCGTTTGCAGCGCTTATGGGTGATGCTTAGATGGCAGAGGAGTATGCGATATACATTGATGACCTGGTGAAGAGCTTCGGCAGCTTTACTGCTGTCAATGGGGTAAACCTGAAGATAAAGAAAGGCGAGATATTCGGCCTTCTGGGCCCGAACGGCGCGGGGAAGAGCACGATAATAAGCATTCTGCTCGGCCTGCTCCCTCCAACATCAGGAAAGGTTGTTGTCAATGGGATTGACGTGCAGAAGGATCCTTCCGGGGCCAGGACGCACATAGGCGTGGTGACCCAGGAAACTGTGGTTGAGCCAGAGCTGACTGCGGAGCAGAACCTTATGATATTCGCAAGATTATACCACATACCAAAAGCAGAGATGCAAAAGAGCATAGAATTCGCGCTGGAGCTTTCAGACCTTGTGCAGTTCAGGAAGGCGTATGCAGGCACCTTTTCCGGAGGGATGAAGAGAAGGCTGGAAACCGCGAAGTCGCTGATGCATGCCCCGGAGATAATACTGCTCGACGAGCCGACAACAGGCCTTGATGTCCAGAACAGGACCCAGATATGGAACCTCTTGAGGGACATAAACAAGAAGCAGAATGTAACAATACTCATGACAACGCAGTACCTGGAAGAGGCGGACCAGCTCTGCGACAGGATAGGCATAATTGACCACGGCAAGATGATAGCCCTGGGCACGCCTGACGAGCTAAGGAAGAGCATCGGGCTCAACAGCGTAATCGAGGTTACCGTAGACAAGGAGGAGCTCCAAAGGGCCGCAGCAGCATTCAGGAAGGCAGGGCTCGAGCCTACTATACTCAACAACAGGGTGACCTCTCCAGGAGGAAGCAATGCTACCAAGAAGATAGAAGGTCTACTCAATATAATGTCTACAAGCAAAATCAACGTGCGCAACATAAGCATGCACGAGCCTACAATAGACGACGTCTTCCTCAAGCTCACCGGCTCAGAGGTGAGGGACACTTCAGGAGAGTACAAGGGCAAGGGGGTAATAATGGGAAGAGGCAGATGAAATGGGATTAATCGATGACGCTTATACGCTGTTTCTCAGGGAGATGCTGATATTCAAGAAGAACATAGCGATGAATGCGGTCAGGTCGACTATATTTCCGCTTCTCTTCGTTCTTCTCCTCGGGAGCTTCGGCAGCGCGCCAAAGAACGTGCCGGTCGCAGTGGTAAACTACGCAAGCGGCCCTGCAGCCCTGAATTTCATAAACATGCTCCAGACGGGCAACGGGGTAAGCATCGTGGCAGAGACCACGCAGCAGCAGGCCCTGGGCCTGCTTTCTGAAGGTTCGGTGGCTGCAGTGGTAGTGATACCCAGCGGCTTCTCAACCACAGGAACCCAGTCCACTGTCCATGTTTATCTTGACAACTCACAGCCTCAGTCTGCAGAAGTGGTAAGCACGCAGGTAAACACCGCTGCGGCAAAGCTCAGCGCAGTTGCGGTGCAGAATCCAGCGGTCACTGTTGTAACAAACTATGCATACGGAGCGAGCAGCAACTACATCAGTTTTGTCATAGGCGGCATACTGGTAATGGTTGCGTCATTCGGAGCAGTATTCAGCGCAGGCTTCACGGTGATAAGCGACAGGCAGCTGGGCAACCTGAAGGCATTTCTAACAACTCCCATAAATCAAATCTCAGTGCTGATCAGCAAGATTGCATACGGCACATTCCAGTCAGTCTTCTCTGCTTACGTGGGCCTTGTGATAGGACTGCTCTACGGCGCGACAATCGCAGCAGGGATAATCGGCCTCATCGAACTTTTATGGATAATACTGCTCGTAGGCCTTGGCTTCGGCTCGCTTGCAATAGCGCTTGCGACAAGGGCAAAGGAGCAGCAGACATACGCGCTGATAGGGCAGACGATAGTCATGCCCATGTCCTTCCTCGGCGGCGCATTCGTCCCCGTAACGCTGCTGCCAAAGTTCCTGCTACCTGTAGTTGAGGCCGATCCATTGACCTATGCGGTAAATGCGGTCAGGGACATAATGATCAAGGGCTCCCTGCCGCTGCCAACGCTCATATCAACATCAGTAATACTCCTGGCATTCGCACTTGCTATGTCGGGAGTCGCATACCTATTGTTCAAAGACACAAGCAAGCAAATTTGATGCTCATCGGTGAAAAAATGAAAATCCAAACAATCTTTCTGGCTCTTGCCATAATGGCAGCTATGTCCGGCGTAGTCAGCGCACAGTATGCAAATTCTGTCTCCCTGACTAACGTGTCCGTATCGCCTAACCCTGTAGTCGCGGGAGGCAATGCAACAATAAGGTTCCAGCTGTACAACACTTACAACTACTGGCTGTACAGTACCACTTTGCAGCCGACAGGCAGCTATCCACTCCTGAACGTATCCCCGCTGAACACTGATGTGATAGGCTTGGTTAGGCCTGGACTGAATCCGGAGTACTACAATTACACAATACCGATATCCAGAACCGCCCCTTCAGGAACATACACGATAACATTCACAGCCACATACATGCTGTATGCGGCAACAAGCATACAGATAGCAACATCTTCAATGCCTGTGAGCTTCCACGTGCAGGCAGAGCCTTCGATAAAGGTCACTGCATCGGACCCGCAGCCATCCACCTTATATTCAGGATACAACCAGACGATAAGCCTGCAGGTGGAGAATACGGGGTACGGCACAGCAAGGAACGTGACCGCTACAGTAACCGGTGAGAATGGATTGAATGTCCTCAGCTCGGTCAGATCGTTCTTCATATCGAATCTCACCAGCGGTTCAACCCAGAGCGAGCCTGTGCTCATATCTGCAAACGGCACTGGCAACCCGTATCTCCTGGTGAATATAACCTACTACTCAGCAAGGTTCCAGAAGCGCTTCAGCAGCACGCAGCGCATAAACATCTCTGTGGCCCCGTCTGCGCAGTTTGCAATAAGCTCCGTGACCCCGAGCCCGGCAATAGGCGCAACAGACGTGCCTGTAAACTTCAGGATAACAAACACTGGCACAAGCCCGGCAGAGCAGCTGCAGCTTAATATACAAACACCGTATCCGATAACTCCTGTGGCGAGCACGGCATATCTGAACGGCCTGCAGCCTGGTGCGTCTGCAAACGTTACCTTCTTAGTAAGCATAGATGCAGAAGGAGTGCCAGGCAACTACCCTGTTACGCTGTATGAGCAGTGGAAGCAGCCAAGCGGCTCTGCCAATCAGCAGTTCACCGGCTCAAACAACTACTTCGTTGCAGTCGGTAAGACAGCTGCCGCAAGCGGGTACGAGACATACGCGATAATCGGCATAGTGATATTACTGATAGCGATAGCTGCATACAGAAGGGCAGCAGCAAAAGGTAAAAAAGGAGCCAAGAAACAATAAATTGTGAGAATATGGATGCGGAGATAGGCGTCATTGGAGGGTCGGGCTTCTACTCCATGCTGAAGAAGCCAAAGTTCACAAGCGCAAGCAATGCATATGGAAAACCGAGCGAGAGCATAGCCCTCGGCATGGTCAGCGGCAAAAAGGCGGCGTTCCTGTCGAGGCATTCGAAGAACCATACGATACCGCCGCACAAGGTAAACTACAGGGCGAACATACAGGCGCTTGCAGACCTTGGTACAAAGCGCATAATAGCGACAAGCGCAGTCGGCTCGCTTAAAGAAGAGTACAAGCCGGGGGACATGCTGTTCTTTGATCAGTTCGTGAACATGACCGATGGAAGGAAGGACACGTTCTTCGATGAGGATCTGGTCGTGCACGTGAGCGCTGCGGATCCGTACTGCGAGCAGATGCGCAGGGTGGCATCAGCGGCTGCGAAGCGCATGGGCATAAGGCACCATGACAAAGCGACAGTCGTAGTGGTCAATGGGCCGAGGTTTTCGACAAGGGCAGAATCGAAATACTACGGCAACCAGGGGTTCGACGTCATAAACATGACGCAGTATCCTGAATCGATACTTGCAAGGGAGAAGCAGCTCTGCTATCTCGGGATAGGCTTTGTGACTGATTACGATGTAGGTCTGGAAGGAAGGCCCGACATAAAGAAGGTAAGCACAAAGGAAGTGAACGAAAACTTCGCAAAAGGCATATCAACAATAAAGGAGCTTGTTGCAGAGATAATAAAAGAGACGCCTGAAAAGAGGACCTGCGCATGCGGAAGCGCGCTAGAGAACGCGGTGCAGACTAAAACATAATAAACCTTGTGTGCGATATAAGTACCTTACGGCTGTTGATTTTTACAGGGTTATTTTATGGAAAGCATAATGACTATAAGTCTGAGCAAGGAGCTTGCAGATACGCACAAGCCGAGGGCCATAAGGAGCGCGGCAGGCAGGATAAGGATGATTGTTGCAAAGAGCGCAAAGGTAGACGGCAGCATGGTCAGCATAGACACCGCTGTCAACAACTACATACTCTCAACAGCGATAAAGAACAGGTCGAAGGTCAAGCTCAGCGTAACAAAGTCAGGCGATTCCGTCAAGGTCGCGCTCTACGGCGTAAAAGTCGGGAAGAAGCCTGAGCAGCAGGACGCAAAGGCAAAGCAGAAGCCGGCTGCGCCTGAGAAAAAGGCAGAGGATAAGAAGCAGGAGCCTGCATCGCCATCCAACACTGCCAATCCCGCGCAGAAGCAGGCACCTCCAAAACAAAATCATCAGAAGCCTGTTCCGAAGGAGAAGCAGGGCAAGGAAAGTGCATGAACGCGATAAAGAGGAACATAAACGGAAGCAGTTACATCGGCGCATTCTCCGCTTGTTCTGAGAAGATAACCCTCCTGGGCAACGGCATAATACCAAAGGACGAGGCTATAGTCGCAGATGCGCTCGGCACGGAAACGATAAAAATCTCGATAAACGGATCCAACCTTATAGGCATATATGCGGTGCTGAACTCAAACGGCATACTGCTGCCGGAACTCGCATTCACAGAGGATATAAGCGGGATAAGCAGGATGAAGTCTGGCGCAAAAGTGGCAATAATAAAGAGCGACCTGAACGCGCTTGGGAATAACGTGCTCGCAAACGACAAAATAGCAATAATAAACCCGAGATTCCCGAAACCGGCCGCTGACAGCATCGGAGACGCCCTTGACGTAGAAGTGATAAAGATGTCGATCGGCGGCTATGAAACTGTCGGTGCAAGCAACATATTAACGAACAGCGGCATGGTCCTTAACAACAGGGCAACCGAAGAGGAGCTGGACCTTGCAAAGGAGCTCGTAGGCAACGTCTCGCAGTCAACAGCGAACCTAGGCTCAGGCTTCATAGGCCTTGCATCTATCGCCAATTCGAAAGGGATAATAGTTGGAGAAGAGACGACCGGCTTTGAACTTGCAAGGATGGAGCAGGGGCTCAGCAGTGAATAGTCGCATTTATCAAATGTTTCAGAGAGTTAAACGTGGTATACATGGCTTCAGAAAAGGATGACAAGAAAGTGCCAGACCCGAGGGAATTGTTCATGCAGCTGCAGTACCTGCAGTCGATATATTCGCAGCAGTACGAAGTCCTCAACCAGAGCATAGAGAATTATACTTCTGTGCAGGAAACGCTTAGGGACAACATAGTCCTTCTTGAGAGCAGCAAAAGGGTGTCAGGAAAGGATGCACTCATACCCACAGAAGGGGGAATGTACTTTCCCGCCGGCGTGAAGAATTTCAGCACAGTGATAACGTACATCGGCGCAGGCTACCTTGCGGAAAAGGGCATAGGCGATGCAAAGCAGTTCTTTGAGGATAAGATAAGCAAGGGCGACGATTTGATAAACAAGCTCGCAAACCAGCGCCAGAAGGTCAGGGAGGAGCTTGCAGAGATAAACTACAGGATGAGCGCCCTGCAGTCGCAGGGCATGCTGGAATGATTCCGCATTGCAGTAGTGGTGCAAATGTTTGAAGGACTGAAAAAGCGCCTGTCTAATTTCATGGACTCGGTAGTCAGCAAGGAAAAGGCCGAGATTAAGGAAGCGCAGGAACCTGCGCACAATGAAGACAAACCTACGGCAGTCAGTGTTCCAACGCATGCCCATCAGGTTTCTGCAGATCATGCGACCCACACTCAAAAAGAGGAGCCAGAACCTCCTGTACCTGCCGTAACTACGGCAAGAGCGGAAGAACATCGGCATCGCACTAATGAAACTGCAAAAGCAGGCGTCGGCGCTGCAGCGAAGATAAAAGGCATTATATTCGGCTCTGTAAAACTGAAGGAAAACGACATAGAGCCGTTCATGGAAGCGCTTAAGCTTGGCCTTCTCGAGTCTGACGTGAATTACGAAGTCGCTGAAAAGCTTTCTGAGAACATAAAGAGGGACATGCTCTCAAGGAGCATAAGTTCAAAGGATCTCAACAGCGCAGTTAAGTCCATAATAAGGAACTCTATAAAGGGCGTGCTGTCGAAGCAAAAAAGCACCGACATACTGAAAATGATAAAATCAAAGAAAGAATCAAAGGAAACCCCGTTCAAGATGCTTTTCTTGGGACCGAACGGCGCAGGAAAGACGACAACCATTGCAAAGATGGCCCACATGCTCATGGAAAACGGGTTCACCTGCGTCATATCTGCAAGCGACACATTCAGGGCAGCTGCCATAGAGCAGACCTCATTCCATGCGGACAAACTGGGAGTCAAGGCGATAAAGGGCGCATACGGCGCAGACCCTGCAAGCATAGCATTTGATGCGATAGCACATGCGAAGGCTCATGGGATAGACGCTGTGCTCATCGACAGCGCAGGCAGGCAGGAAACAAACAAGAACCTGCTTGAAGAGTTGAAAAAGATATCAAGGATTGCAAAGCCAGACATGAAGATATTCATAGGCGAATCGATATCCGGCAACTCTCTGCTGGACCAGGTGAAGGTGCTTAATGATGCTGTGAAGATAGACGGGATAATACTCACAAAGCTGGACTGCGACGCAAAAGGCGGGAACACGCTCTCATTATTGAGCGAGCTTGACATACCTGTGCTGTTCTTCGGAATAGGCGAGCGCTACAATGACATAATCCCTTACGACCCTGACTTTATAATAGAGAATATCCTGCCCATGAACTAATCCATCCATTCCAACACTGCAACCTAAGCTATGGCTTCAAAGCCAGCATGGCTCATTAAATATCACTATATGTTGCATTTATTGTTTATAAACGTATTAAACGTAATATACGTAAGGTATAAATATCTGCCTGTTCACGATATACATGGTGAAAGAATGACAAGTTTAACTTTAGCAGTGTCAAAAGAACTAAAGAAGATGATGGATGAATATCCTGAGATAAATTGGTCAGAAGTAGCAAGGCAGTCAATAATGCAAAAACTGGCAGCCTTGGCTAAAATGGACAAGATGCTTAAGAATAGCAAATTAACAGAAAAGGATGCATTAGTCATCGGAAGAAAAATCAACAGCTCAATGGCGAAGAAACTCGGCTTCAAGTGAGAGCATGAAGCTGGTATTAGATGCCAATATCATTATTGCAGCGCTTATAAAAGACGGAACTACCAGAAAGCTGCTTCTTATGCGCCCAGAGTAGTAACGACAAAAGAGCTATTGGAAAGTTGATACGAAGAGGCCACGCATACCTACCAATCATTTCAGTGCGTTCTTAGGGTCAAGAATCTTCTCAAGCCTTTTCCTGTCCATTATCTTCATCGAGATGCAGACCTGCATCACGCTCTTCCCCTCGAGAAAAGCCCTTCTTGCAATCTCTGCTGCTTTTGCATAGCCTATGTAAGGCGTAAGCGCAGTCGCTATGGAAAGGTCGCCCTCGAGGTTCTTCCTTATGCGTATCTCATTAGCCTTTATGCCTTTCACGCTTTTTTCACAGAAAGCCCTTGTCCCGTTTGCAAGTATCTCTATCGAGAAAAGAAGATCGAATGCGATGAGTGGCATGTAGACGTTCAGCTCCAGCTGGCCAGCGCCTGCTGCTTCGTTTACCGCAAGGTCATTGCCTATCACCTGGAAGCAGACCATGTTGAGCATCTCTGCCATGCTGGGGTTTATCTTCCCCGGCATGATTGAAGAACCAGGCTGCACCTCCGGAAGTTTGATCTCGCTTATGCCGCCGCCAGGCCCTGAATTGAGCAGCCTGAGGTCGTTGGCGAACTTATTGAGCGCAACCGCGCACTCCCTCAACGATGCGCTGACCTCAAGCTCATCAAGCTTATTCGACATTTCGCCGAAGGTGCTGCCGAGCGAGAGTTTTGCCCTTGCCATTTTACTCAGTTCCTTTATCACAGCTTTTCTGTACTTGCCGCCTGCGTTCAGCCCTGTTCCGACGGCTGTCCCGCCTATGGGCAATTTCGTCATCTTAGCATTCGCCTTTTCAATATAACCAATTGCGCTCTTCACTGCGTATGCATATCCCGAGAATTCCTGGCCGAGAGTTAAAGGCACAGCATCCTGCAGGTGCGTCCTGCCGAGCTTTACTATGGATTTGAATTCCTTTTCCTTGCTCCCGATCGCTTTCGCCAGCCTGTCGAGTTCCGGCAGCAGTGTATCCCTTATCTTGAGGAATATCGCTATGCGCATCGCAGTGGGCATGCTGTCATTGGTCGACTGCGACATATTCACGTCGTCATTTGGGTGCACTATCCTGTAATCGCCCTTCTTCCCGCCAAGAAGCTCTATCGCCTTGTTCGCCACAACTTCATTCACATTCATGTTTATGCTCGTGCCTGCGCCTGCCTGGAACACGTCAAGTATGAAGTTTTCAGAGAGCTTTCCCGAAAGCAATATGCCGCATGCCTTGATTATCGCATTTCCTTTCCTTACGTCTAGCTTTCCGGCCTTCATGTTTGCGGCAGCAGCCGCGCTCTTGACAATCAGATACGCCCTTATCAGATCCATCGAGACCTTCATGCCTGATATCTGGAAGTTATTGTATGCGCGCATGGTCTCTGAGCCGTAGTATGCGTCTGCAGGCACCCTGACTTTTCCAAGCACATCCTTTTCATTCCTGTATCTCATCATGAGTCACCGAAATTCTCTATTATAGAAGCCTTCAGCAGCTGTATCGCAGAAGCAGGGTCGACACCTTTCGGGCATGCCTTTGAGCATGACCCTGAGAATTCACAGCCCCACGCTCCCTTGAGGTTGTCTATGTCCATAAGCCTGCGCTTCCCTTTCTGGTCCCTGGAATCATTGTAGTACCTGTATACCTGGGACAGGGCCTGCGGGCCTATGAATTCAGTGTTTGAATTTACGACAGGGCATGCGTCCATGCAGAGCCCGCACATTATGCAGTATGAATAAGGCAGGAATCTGTTCACATCTTCCTTATTCTGCCTATATGCATCATGCGCAGTATACTGCTCTTCTTTATTGGTCCTCTGCAGCCGCGGGTCTACGCTCTCGTGCTTCTCGAAAAAGTCATCAAAGTCTGTGACAAGATCTTTAAGCAACGGATGTCCGCGCATAGGCTCTATGGTTATGCTGTGCTTCTCGTCGAGGTTCGAGAAGAGATTCGCCTCGCACGCAAGCACTGGCTTGCCGTTGACAACCATGCCGCAAGAGCCGCAGATTCCCATCCTGCAGCTGTATCTCATGGACAATGAATTGTCATGCACGCTCTTCACCTTCAGAAGCGTGTCAAGGACAGTTGTCAATCTGTCCTCATAGACTTTGAAAGTGTCCTCGTCGAATTCCTTCGTCACAGGATTGAATCTTCTTACGTTCACAGTAATCTGGATATCTCCATGCGCCCTCTCCCCGCGCTCGGACTCAAGGCCTTTCACAACACGTTTCCCGATGATAATCGGCATGCGCTCCAGTGCTGTCCTCCCATGCCCGTATATCTCTACAGAGCCTATGATTCCGAATATCAGGAGCCATATCGCAGCTGCGCCCATGAGCCACGGCGCTGCAGCTGCATAACCGAACCAGCGGGACAGCAGGTAGAGGAACAGGAAGAGCGGCACCAGTGCCATGCCTGCATAAAGGCCTATCATGAACCTTGAATCCCTGTTCATATGAAAACCACCCACACGAAAGCGACGAAGAGCGCGTACCATATTATGAGCAGCGCGTATCCTGCAGGCCTCGCCAATGAATACCAGCCCTTCATCTTGGCCTCGGAATCAAGGAATGATTTGTTCAGCCTTCCGAAGACAATGCCCTTTGTGGATATTATGCCCATCGCTTTGTAGGTGGACCAGAGCTCCACCCCGAACAGCAGCCAGACTATCGCAATAAGCGCCTCTGCAAGCGACATCAGCCACTGCGCCTGCGGCATGTAAAGCGCAACAAATATCATTATGCCGGTTATTATCGAAAGAATTGCGAGTATCCTGTATGTTATCATGTGCGCCAGTCCCTCATCGTCGAAATGCAGCAGGCGCAGTACGTTCCTCTGCTTCCCGCGCGTGTCGTACGTCTCTTTTCCAAGTCCCATCAATACTTCCTCTCTTCAGGTTGCCACTTTGTAACCTTCACAGGCGAATAACTTATGCTTATGCCATTGCCCTTCCTGATCGCCATCGTGTGCTTCATCCAGTGCTTATCGTCCCTCTTCGGATACTCGACCATCGAGTGCGCCCCTCTGCTCTCTTTCCTGCGCAAAGCGCCTTCAATCACGACGCCGGCAAGCTCCACAAGGTTTGCGGTCTCAAGCGCATCTCTCAGATTCGTATTGAATATCGCGCCTTTGTCACGCACAATCATGCTATTGCACTGCTTCCTGAGCTTTGCGACTGCTGCCTTTGCCTTCCTCAGTTCAGTAACCTTCCTGTAAACATAAACGTTCGAATCCATCACGCGATTCAGCTCCTTCCTTATCTGGTAAGGATCATTGCCGCTACTGCTGTCGAGAAGCTCCGCAATCCTAAGCTCCTCCTTCTCTGCCTGCATATGCAACGCCTTTTTGTCTACCTTTGCCCCTGAAATGGCGCTCTTTGCAGCTTCTATCCCTGCAATCCTGCCCCACACTGAACATTGGCTCAAGGAGTTGCTGCCGAGCCTGTTCGCACCGTGCACGCTTACGCATCCGCACTCGCCTACGGCCCATACGCCTGCTGCGGCTTTCTTTCCGTTGAGCGTCGCCCTTCCGTTTATGTCGGTGTTTATGCCGCCCATGGTGAAATGCGCCACAGGCCTTACGGGAATCTGCTCCTTCGAAGGGTCTATCCCCAGCATCTTTATCGTTATGTCCTTTATCATCGGCAGCCTTTCGTCTATCTTCGCCTTGTCGAGGTGCCTAAGGTCGAGGTATACGTGCTCAAGGCCGGATTCTTCATGCATCACGCCGTGCCCTTTCTCTATCTCTTTCATTATCGCCCTCGCTATTATGTCCCTGGGCGCGAGCTCCATATGGCTTTTTGCATAATCTTCCATGAACCTCTTCCCGTTTGCATTCCTGAGATAGCCGCCCTCTCCCCGTGCAGCCTCTGTTATCAGTATGCCGCTCGGTATAAGGCCAGTTGGATGGAACTGGACGAACTCCATATCCTTCAACGATAGCCCTGCCTTCAGCGCAAGCGCTATGCCGTCTCCTGTTGTTGAATGCGAGGTCGTGGTGAATCCGTATATTTTAGAGAACCCGCCTGTTGCAATTATTATGTTCGGCGCTTCTATCAGGCGCGTCTGCCTAGTTGCTAGGTCTATCGCGAAAATTCCAGCAGCCTTCCCTTTGTTCATAAGGATAGAGGTTGCAAAATTCTCATGCAGCATGTCTATGTTCTTGAATTGCAGCGTATAGTCGTAAAGCGCGCGCATCATGAAGAAGCCGGTCTTATCCGCGGCAAAGACCGTCCTTGGTATGCTCATGCCTCCGAATGCCCTCTGCTGTATCACTGAATGAGCGTCCCTGTTCCAAGGCACTCCCAAATGCTCGAAGAATTTGATCTCTTCAGGCGCGCGCTCAACAAGGATCTCGACAGCGTCCTGGTCCGCGAGGTAGTCCGAGCCCTTTATCGTGTCGTATGCATGAAGCTTCTCGGAATCCCCATCCTTCGTGTAGAGCACGCCGGATATTCCCCCTTCCGCAGCCACGGAACGGCCGCGCATCGCATGCAGCTTCGATATCACTGCTATGCGCAGCTTGCCCTTTGATTGATGGTTGGCATGTATCGCAGCTGTGAAACCCCCAATGCCGCTGCCTAGTATGGCAATGTCATACCTTAGTATCTCCATCCCAATTACAATAACTGGTTGCTCCAAAATAATAAAAAGGCTAACATGGAA
>DAIDAD010000040.1 GCA_027310795.1 Candidatus Micrarchaeaceae archaeon
TGAAAAGGCTGCAAAAAATTCTTATATATCTTGCGTATGATAGATCAATAAACACAGAGGCTTCTCCAGAAGAAATTGAACTGTACACCGAAATCAAGAAACTCATAAAAAAGAACAAAATGCAGGCCGCGACAAAAATAAAAATTAACATCGACATCCCTGAAATAATCACGCAGAAAGGCAACAAACTCGGCCCTTATAACAAAGGAGAAGTCATAGAAGTGAACGAGAACGAGGACATAATGTTTATAATACAGAATAAAATAGGAGACAAAGTAAACTGAGTGATTCTATGAAGATATCAAAAGAAATGAATGTATACTGCAAATTCTGCGGGAAGCACACGAAGCACACTGTAAAGCCCTACAATAAGAAGCCGCAGTCAGGGCTGAGCCTAGGCACAAGAAGGCACAACCGCGCCATTAAGGGATATGTAGGCAGCGTAGAGCCCAAAATACACCCTAAGAAGCTGGGCAAGCGCCAGAAAGTGATGATACAATGCAGCGTGTGCAAGAAAACATTTGAAAAAGTAATAGGGAGAAGGACAAAAAAGAAGATAGAGATAAAGCACTGATAGGATGATAGAGAAGAAAACAGCCCCGAGCCAGGGCGAATTTGTAATAGTAAAGATAAACAAAGTCACACCCCACGGGGCATACTGCAAACTGGAAGAATTCGGCATAGACGCTTATCTGCCAATATCAGAGGTGTCATCTGGCTGGATAAAAAACATACATGAGTTCATAAAAGAGGGCCAGCAGGACGTTGCAAAGGTAATATACATAGACCTGTCCAAGAACGCGGTGGACATTTCCTTGAAAAAAGTCTCACAGAAGGAGAAGAAGGACAAGGTGAACGAGTACAGTTCCGAAAAGAGGGCAAAGGCGATATTCGACAGCACGATAAAACTTTCAAAGAAGGAGGCAAAGAAAGAGGAAATAATAAGCAAGATACCTAAGACGATTTCATCCTACCAAGAACTGCTGACAATGGCATACGAAGGCAAGGATCCGCTCTCGGCGTGCGGAGACAATGAATTCAAAACTTCATTCTATGAAGCCGCGCAGAAGAACGTAAGGCCAAAGACGTACACAGTTTCATACAATCTTGAACTCACAGTCACCAACCCACAGAAAGGCGTGGTGCTGATAAAGAACATACTGAAGGAAATAGCGTCAAAAGGAAACGCTACAAGGTACCTCGGCGCACCCCACTACTCTTTGATATCTACAGATTCCGATTACATAAAAGCAGAAGCAAGGATAAACGCAGCAGAAGCGATTCTCGCAAAGCACAAGAATGAAATAGACTACGCCCTGAAGAAAACAAACAAGTGATTTCCTGGAAAAGACAAAAATATACTACAAAAAAATAAACGCAAAGGACCCGATAATGATCGTAGGGCTTCCTGGAATAGGGAATGTCGGAAACCTGGCGGCAGAGCACATAAGGAAATCTACAAAAGCGGAAAGATTTGCAACGCTGTACTCTCCATACTTCCTGCACCAGACAATAATGCTCAGGAGCGGCGGACTGCGCCTCGTGAGCAACAGGTTCTACCACTTCAACAGCAAAGGCAAAAGCGTGATTCTGCTGCTTGGCGACACGCAAGCCTCATCATCAGAAGGGCAGTATGAGATAAACGAACTGATAGTGAAATTCTTCAAGAAGCTCGGTGGAAAGAAGATATATGCGATAGGCGGGTACAACGCATCTAACAAGTACACCGAATCGCCAAACGTGTTCGGCGTTTCAACAGACAAGAAACTCAAAGAAGAACTTGAAAAACACGGAGTCAAGTTCGGCAAGATAACAGGTACGATATGGGGATCTGCAGGCCTGATTCCCGCATTCGCAAGGAAGTACAAGATACCAGCCGCATGTGTGATGGGCGAGACCGGCTTCCTTGAAATAGACGCAAGCGCAGCAAGGGCCGTCCTCAGGATAATGGAGAGCATAATAGGCGTGAAGGTGGATTCCGACAACCTGGACAAGCTCAAGAAAGAGACAGAAAGGGTCATAAAAGAGATAGAGAGCTCTATAGAAGGCCACGATCCGTCAAAAACAACGCACGATCAGATGCCTTATATTAGGTAAGCGCCAGTAATCTAGCCTGGTAGGATTTCAGCTTCCCAATCTTTGGAAACAGCTGACGGCCCGGGTTCAAATCCCGGCTGGCGCATCTCAGAAAACTAATCATACGCGCTGATAAAGGACATGTATCTGCAAACGCCGCCTATCAACGGCCCTATTATCATCAAATTTTTCGTTACCTCCTGAAGGTATCTCAACTCGGCTTTGCCCATCACATGCAAGAGTGCAGTGAATGCAGGATAGGCAACAATCAACAGTATAAGGCCGGCCGCAGCTTCCTCTGCCAAGGAGTGAAGCAGCAGCAGCGGCACCAGCATTACAACAACAGCTGCAGCGCTTGCAACGCAGAGCTTCGCCAACTTTGTCTTCTGGAGGGCAATTCCAAGGATTTTCCTAACCGCGTATGAGAAAAGCATGGTGTTTGCAATGCTGCCTATGAAGAATATGCTCGCTATCGCACCAAAGACGCCGATGACAGGCACAAATGCAAGCATAGAAACGAACTGCAGCGCAGCAGACGCTGCACCGTACTTAAGGAGCTTTACTGTCATGCCCCTTGCCGTGAGCAGCGCGCTTGCGAACATTCCGATGAGTCCAAGCAGCGTCCCTATCGCTATGAAACTCAAATAGACGGGCGCAACCGAATAACTGCTGCCTATGAATATGAATATCAGCGGCTTGCTGAACACCGCAAAGTAAAGGAGTATTGGAAACATCAAGAACACGGAGTACATGACAGAAGCGTTGTATACGGATTCGCCGTGCTCCCTATCACGGTTCTTCTGCGCAGCCTCTGAAAAGGTCGGAAGCATGACGTTCACCACAGACGCATAGAAAACACCCAGGACGAACAGGCCGCGCAGCGCCGTCCCGTAATTCCCAAGCACAACACTGCTTACAAATACTCCGAGCAGCAGCACCGAGAAGCTGCTCAGGCTGTTGGCGAGGAAGTTGTTGACTGCAAGCGGCGACGCAAACCTGAAAACACGCCTCACTCCCTCCTTCTCAGGGTTCCAAGGGCAGAAATCCATGTACTTGGAAAGATGCCTGCCTGTGTAGAACATCGCAACGACAAGCCCAATAACACAGCCTGCCAATGTGCCCATAAGGACTCCGAATACCCCGTATCCTGCGACAAGCAGATAAACCGTGACAATGAAATCGACAGCCATGTAAGTAAGGTATGCGATGGAATAGCTCTTTCCTTCACCCAGCCCTATCAGGACGCTGGAAAGCGCACCGAACATTATGGTGGCAAAAAGCACCAAGGACCCTATTTCAAGAAGCGGCTGCGTAGCGCCTACTGCATTTCCGAAGCTGCCTGAAACCCAACCGCTTAAAACTACCCCTAAAACTGCGAGCAGCAGGCCGACCACTGTAACGAACAGGAACCCTGCGGAAAGCATGCGCTGCATCCCTACCCCGTCCTTCTTGTAATCCAGTTCTGCCGCGCGTTTCTTGAAATAAGAGGATACGCCGAAGTCATTGACGCTGCCTATCAGCATATAGTAGCCGACTATGAACACATAGGAACCGAAGAGTGCGGGGCCGAGCAGCCTCGTCGCTATTATTATCTTCAACGCTGCGATTATAACGCCAGCGGCATTCCCGACGATCAACGGGTATACTGTGCCTGCAGCCTTTTCTCCAAGCGCAAAGCTCATCCTTGCCATACGAACAACAACACTACTGATTCCTCCGCACAAATATTTAAATCCAAACCAAAAAAGAACAGCTTAAATAATCTTCAAGCAGCAGAGAGATTCATGCCAACGAAGAAAAGCTATGTCTGGCTTGACGGGAAATTCATTGCCGATAGCGATGCAAAGGTGCACATAAGGACGCATTCCATGCAGTACGGCAGCGGCATATTCGAAGGGATACGCGCATATTCGACACCAAGAGGCCCTGCTGTTTTCAGGTTAAAGGAGCACATTTCAAGATTCATGAAGACATCGAAGATATTCGGCATGGAGCTGCGCTTCAACCAGGATACTCTTGAAAACGCAGTGACAGGCACTGTTTCGAAGAACGGGCTCGATTCATGCTACATCAGGCCGTTTGCATTCTACAACGACACCGGGCTTGGGCTCAACGTCGAAGGAAAGAAGACCAGCACAGCGGTAATGACGGTGCCCATGGGTAGCTACTTCCAGAACAAATCAAAAGGGATATCATGCAAAATATCCTCATGGCACAGGATAAACTCACTCATACTGCCGCCAAACGCAAAGCTCAGCGGCAACTACGCAAATTCCATACTGGCTTCCATAGAGGCAAGGAAGACCGGCGCAGACGAAGCGATAATGCTTTCAACAGACGGCTGGGTGTCGGAGGGGCCAGGCGAGAACCTCTTCCTGATAGAGGACAACATACTGATAACGCCATCAAAATCAGCGGACATACTTCTCGGAATAACCCGTGATTCTGTGATAAAGATAGCGGAAAGCACAGGGATAGAGGTTGAAGAAAGAGAGGTGCATAGGGAGGAGCTGTTCACCGCTGACGAGCTCTTCTTCTCAGGCACAGCAGCGGAAATAACTCCGATAACGAGCGTAGACTCAAAGAGGATAGGGACTGGCAAGCCAGGTCCGCTCACAAAGACCCTGGCAGGCAAGTACTTCGACATAGTTTCAGGAAAGGAACCCGCATACGAGCACTGGCTGACGCATATCAGTAAATGAGCGCAATGGCTATGATTGCAGACGCGGCTGCGCAAAGTATGTTAGAAGTGAACTTATTGCCTATCCTCCGCTCCTCAAAATAACCTGCTGCAGAGTCGACAACGGAGCCTAGGAAGCCTGAAACCGCAATTATTGATATGTAGCCATAGCCAAGCCCAAGGCTCAGCCCAGCAAGCCCTATTATCGCCGATCCTATCAGGCTCGCAAGCGTTCCTGCCCCTGTAATCCCGCCAGAAACGCCCCTTTTCACATGCCCAAACCCGAAAATCGACCTCGGCAGCCCGTCAAGCACCCCTATCTCCGAAGCGAATTTGTCTGCGGCCGTGCCTGCAACCGCTGCCATGTATGCGATTATGAGTGGTAATGTATCGGCCCTGTTCCCTGCAACCCAGAATATGGCAGCTACAACCAGAGGCACTATCCCATTCGCAACTACGTTCTTCCAGCCCCTGCTCTCTTCATACACGTGCAGCTTCTTCTTCTTCGCCATGCCGATATTGGTCACGAATGCGGAGAGCGCGAGGAAGAGCAGCATCACAGCTAGGAAGAAAGGGCCGTACCCTCTTCCAAAGAGCAGTATAAGCAGCCCGAAAACAACTGCAAGGAGCGCAGCCTTGCCATCAAGCGTGAGAATATTCGCCATACTCTATTCCACTAATCATAAAGATTTTTAAATATGGAAGATGAACTTATTACTACGAGTTCTTTAACAGAGGAGGAGTAAAACTGGTCGCCTTGCCAGCGCGTGCGAACGTCGCTGGCCTCTTCCTACAAATACGATGCGCAGCGTATGCCGTGCTTCATTCTACCAATAAGTGTATTAA
>DAIDAD010000041.1 GCA_027310795.1 Candidatus Micrarchaeaceae archaeon
TATAATTAGCAATTTTAAATATAAAATAGCAGTCAATACTCTACATTTACAATTAAATACCTTTTGATTGATTTTTATGCTTTTTGAGCGGGTTTTTATCTTATTATGCATGTTTTTCAGTTGGTTTATATATTATATCGCTCATAGTATATGCACTATGTTTCTTATGGGGGTATTTTATGGCAGATAATGAAAATGGCGAAGCTCAGAAGACGACAATGATGCATTCATCAATACTCAGGGTCATAGAGGACAAGAAGAATATAAACCAGAAACTCTCCTGCATAAAGCACAAGATAGGCATATACAGCGCAAAGGGAGGAGTCGGAAAGACAACTGTCGCTGTGAACACAGCGTTCATGCTGAACAGCATGGGCTACAAGGTGGGACTGATAGATGCGGACATAGACTGCCCGAACACGCTTATGTTCCTAGGCATAAAAGGCACGTTCTCTGATGAATACCCGCTGAAGCCTGTTGAGAAGGACGGGGTGAAGATAGTTTCAACGTCGATGTTTGTCGATGATGTGAAGAAGCCGATAATATGGAGGGGCCCGCTTGTCGCAAAGATGATACGCGAGTTCCTTGACAATACGGACTGGGGGCAGCTTGATTATCTCATAATAGACCTGCCACCGGGGACCAGCGACGCTCCGCTTTCTATAATACAGCTGCTGTCTCTTGACGGATTTGTGCTAGTGACCACGCCAAGGCACATCGCAGCAGTCAACACGATACGCTCAGGCATGATGGCGAAGCGGCTCGGTGTTGCTGTGCTTGGAGTGGTGGAGAACATGTCTGATGGCACCGGCAGCGGCGGAGAGGAGGTTGCAAGGGAACTCGGCTGCGAACTCATAGGAAAAGTGACTGCAAACAAACTGTTCGGGGAGATGAGCGACTCTGGAATGGTGCCGGTTCAGCATGATGAGCATGTGAAAAGGGAATTCGAAGCCATCATCAAGAAGATTGGCTTTTAAGATGGTGACATGAAGGAACCGTTCTCTGATTTATTCAAGGATTCAAATGTCTTTGCAGACAGGGAGGTGCTTTCACCGCACTACATGCCCGAAAAGCTGCCTTACAGGGACAAGCAGATAGAAAGCATTGTAAGATTCATGACTCCTTCGTTAAGGGGCGAGCGCGGGCGGAACCTTTTCATATACGGAAAGACCGGCGCAGGCAAGACCTCATGTGTAAAGCACATAGTTGAGAAGATCAAGGGATTGCCCACGATGGCCAAAGTCTCCTACATAAACTGCAGGATATACAACTCAAGGTACAGGGTGCTTTACAAGATAACAGGCGATTACCTGCCGATATATGCAAAGCGCGGGTATGGCCTTGTCGACATTTACGAGAAGATAATAAACTGGATAGAGGAAGACGGAAAGATACTGATAGTGGTGCTTGACGAGATAGACATAGTCAAGGACCTTGACGACCTTGTGTACACGCTCACAAGGGCGAATAGCGACATAAAGTCAGGGGGCATAATGATAGTCGGGGTTTCAAACAAGATATCGTTCAAGGACGACCTCGACCCGAGGAGCCTATCGACCCTTTACGAGAACGAACTCGTGTTCCCTCCTTACAACTCCACCGAGTTATCGATGATACTTAAGGAAAGGGCGGAGAGGGGCTTCAAGAAAGGCGCCATAGATGATGCTGCAATTAACCTTGCAGCCGCGATATCGGCGAAAGACAGTGGAGATGCCAGGCTTGCGCTGAAGGTGCTTTCGAAGGCAGGGGAGCTTGCAGATGAAAGAGGCGATGGCTTTGTTACCGTCAACGATGTGAATAATGCATCTGAGGCTGCAGAAGAGGAGCTCGTTTACGAATTGGTCAACACGTTGCCAGAGCATCAGCGGCTCATAATATATGCGATTGCGCTGCTCTCGATACAGGGAAGCAGGTACAAACGGTTGAGCGGAGACAGCGAGGCTTATCTCTTCAGCGGCGACATCTACAACAAATATTCAGCCGTTTCAAAATCCATGTCTAAGAATCCGAAGAGCTCAAGGTGGTACAGGAAGTACATATTCGACCTTGAGATGCAGGGCATAATCACTGCATATGAATCTGGAAAGGGAATACGCGGCCATACGAAGCTGATAAAACTTTCATACTCGCCTGATCGTATGAAGGAAACGGTTGAGAAAACGCTTTCCGCTGATTCTGAGGCGTGATGATATGAGGATAGCGATACTCTCGGACCTGCACATCGGATATGAGCGCTTCAGGAAGGATGCATTTTCACAGGCGAAGGAGGCATTGGAAAAGGCCTGTGACTCTGCTGACGCGATAATAATACCCGGCGATATATTCGACACTAGGACCCCGAAGCCCGATGTCCTTGCAGAGGCAATAGTGCTTTTCAACGCAGTCAAGGAAAAGAAGTTCGAAGCTAAGATAATAGATTTCCATGGAAGCAGGAGGATATACACCACTGCGCCTGTGCTCGCAATACCCGGAACGCATGAGCGCAGGACCGACGATGTCGAGGATCCTGTCGACCTTCTGAACCTTACCTCGCTGGTAGCGGACATAGGCATGGGAGTTGCAGTCCTCGCAAAAGGAGATGAAAAAGTCGCAGTTACAGTGATCTCTGGAGTTGCTGAGGAGCGGTTCGGAGAGGCGTTGAAGTCGCCAGGGTTGAAACCTGTCGAGGGAGCATTCAACATACTGATGTTCCACCAGTCGATATACGAGCTGCTGCCGTTCAGCGACACCTTCCTTAGGATGTCGGAGCTTCCGAAGGGATTTGACCTTTATGTGAACGGCCACATACACAACAAGGTTGAAAAGATGGTGCATGGCGTGCCGTTCCTGATTCCAGGCAGCACCGTACTTACACAGCTTAAGGAAGGCGAAACTGAGAAGAAGGGTTTTTTCATCTATGACACGGAAACCGGCAAACACGAATTCATAAGGATAAATTCGAGGGGCTTTGAGATCATCAAGATAGACGCAGGAGAAGCTGCAGGAGAAGGGGAGCTTGCTGCGCATGTTGCAATGAGGGTGTCTGAGATTGTGTCAAGGCTCGGAAAGGGCTGCATAATCAGGATAGAGGTCACTGGAAACAGCCGCCATGTCAAGAGGGTTGATATGGAACTGCATGAGGCCGTGAAAAGGTTCAGGGATGATGCCGTGATAGAGATTGCGAGGAAAGGGATTGAAGGAGTCGCAGAAGAACGGGATCTGTCCGGAGCAAAAGGCGCGGACATCAACAGCATGCCTGTAAAAGAGATAGGCATGGGAATACTGCTCTCTGCGCTGAAGAAATCAGGCTACGACCTCAAGATAAGCCCCACCGAGCTTTTTGAGAGGCTCGGCTCTCCGGAGAAAAAAGAGAAAGTGATTTCTGAAGTCATGAAGGCTCTTTTCGAATGAAGTCATTTGCCGTTCTTGTACTGGTAGTATTTGAAGAGTTCCGATAATGACCTGACGGCTGCTGATGGCGAGTCATATACAGGAAGGCCTGCGCTCTCCATCATCGAGGCGTGCACGCTAGTGTACTCTGCGCCTATGCTTATCACTATCATGGGCTTGTCCATGTACTCCTTGAAATGGACCAGCTTTGCTACGACGCTTGAATCTGCGCCTGGGGTCTGGAACAGCGTTATCACGATCAGCATGTCTACGTTCTTGTCGTCCTTCAGTACAGAGACCGCAGTCTCGTATCTGTCTCCGCCTGCATCGCCTGCAAGGTCCAACGGTATCCTTATGTTCACAAGCGGCGGCATGCTCTTGCTGAGTATTGTTTTTGACTGCGGGCTGAGCTCTGCCATCTTCAGGTTTGATGCGGAGCCTACTGCGTCTGTAGTAAGGACGCCTGCGCCGCCGCCGTTGGTTATTATGGCTATTCTGTTGCCCTTTGGTTCCGGCTCTGACACAAGCGCCTTTGTGTAATACAACAGGTCCGTTATGTCGTTTGCTATCGTGAATCCGAACTGCTCGAATACGCCTTCGTAGACTTCATAATCGCCTGCAAGCGATGCGGTATGCGAATGCGCAGCCGCCTGCCCCAGCGCAGTCCTCCCGCCTTTCAGGATCACGACGGGCTTCTTCTTCGTTATCCTCTTTGCAACGTCTATGAACTTCTTCCCGTCCTTAATGCCCTCTATGTACATTATTATGACTTTTGTATCGTCGTCATCCATCAGGTATTCCAGTATGTCGGATTCGTCTACGTATGCTGCGTTCCCGTATGAGATGAACTTTGAGAGGCCGAAGCCCTCTCCCGCTATGAGGTCTAGTATTGTGCTGCCGACCGCGCCGCTCTGCGAGACAAATGACACGTAGCCTACATTGGGCCTGCTTAGTTTGTAAGTAGGAAGGAACATCGTGTCTATTCTCGACCTAGGGTCCATGACGCCGAGGCAATTCGGACCAAGCATCGGCATCTTGTACTTTTCAGCTATTCTCGTTATGCTGTCCTGTAACTAATTGTTTCCTATCTCTGCGAACCCTGCAGTCCCTACTATGACACTCTTCACTCCCGACTTTCCGCACTCCTCGAGCGCCTTAGGAACAAACTCTGCAGGTATGGCTATCACCGCAAGGTCTATGTGCTCTTTTATATCGGTTATGCTAGTATGCGCCTTGATTCCGAGGATCGATTCTGCGCTCTTGTTCACTGCAAATAGCTTTCCAGCATATCCTGAGTTTATATAATTCTGGAGTATCACGTGGCCGACCTTGTCTGGGTTCCTCGACGCGCCTATGATCGCTACGGATTTTGGATTCAGCATCGGCTTGAGATCTATTTTCATTTGTTCACTTTTCACTTCAGTATTCTTATGTCCGCTATGTCGTATCCGTCTTTCCTGATTATGACGGGGTTGAGATCAAGTTCCTTTAGGTCTGTGGATTGCAAAAGTTTTGATACTTTTACGAGAAGTCCTGCGAGCAGCTTTGGGTCCGAACCTGAACTTATCACGCCGCCTGATTTGAGCGAACCTATCATTTTTTCTGCGTCCTGTGCGTTTATCGGACAGACCCGTATCACAACATCCTTTAATGCTTCAACGTATATGCCGCCTAGCCCCAGAAGAATCACCTTTCCGAACTGAGGGTCGGTCTTACCGCCTATTATCAGTTCTATTCCTCCTTTGGACATTCGCTGCACTATTACTCTGTACGGCTTCAGCGCCTTTGCCTTTTCACTGAGCTTCCTGAATGCTGAGCGTATCTCATCGTCGGTCCTCAGATTCAGCATCACCAGCCCGCTCTTTGACTTGTGCAGCGCCTTTCCAGATATCACTTTCATGACTATAGGCCCTTTTTTCGCCTTTGATATGGCTTCATCTGCAGAGTCCGCGTACCAGCTGCCTATGCTGCTGATTCCATATTTTTCGAGCAGCTTCTCTCCTGAAAAATAATCAGACAGTTCCATGATATTACTTTTTATAGAAAGTTAAGA
>DAIDAD010000042.1 GCA_027310795.1 Candidatus Micrarchaeaceae archaeon
GTTCAGTAGGTATGAGCTAAGCATTTATAAGCATTTATTGCGAGTATTATCCAGTTATGACTTTATTCTTCTGATAAGTGATGAAGATCTTGAGTGCTGACTTCATGGCGAAGATATCAAGGAAGGCGATAAAGGAGCTTGTTAAGAGCCATTTCAGGGCAAGGATAACCGACAGCGGTGCGGAGAGCATGGCAGAAATACTGGAAAAGGAAGCGGAGCGCATGTCCGCATTTGCAGTATACAACGCAAAGAAGAAGGGCAGGGGGAAGATAACGAAGAAGGACATAGAGGAATACGTGATTAAGAAAGGGGATTGATTGAAATTTTTTAGGAGCAGTGACACAAGGCTGCGCAGCGACGTGTACGAAAGGGAAGGGTTGAAGCTGTCCTGCCTTATCGAGGACACGCAGTACGGCCTGCTCGTCACTGAATTCAACGAGCGGGGCCTTGTCGAGACGCAGAGATACTACAAAGGCGAGAAATGGGGCTGTATGTTGGACCTGGGAGTGCTCAGCGCCAAGGACGCGGAGATTGTCGACTGCGGCATGTATTCCTGCGTGAAGATAGATTCAAAGTGCACAGCATGCAGCGGAGAAATAGCAAGAGAACTGGACCTGCTGCACCCCTCAATCATAGGCTCCGTGCCAATCGTGCCCTCTTTCGTTTGCAAGAAGTGCAGCAAGAAGTTCTATTCAATGACAGACAACTACCTGAAGGGGCTCGTCGGCTCCAAGAATAATCTTTTCGAAGAGAAGGACCTTAAGGAGCTGAAGGAGGACGAAGAGGGCTTTGTGCACACTCTTCAGGAGTACATAATAAGAATTTTTGCCTCTAAGAAGATTACTAAGATAAGATGATTTCATGGGAATTATGATTTCTTCGCTTTATGGAAAGCGCGTGCTGTCTGTTTCAGGGAAGATGATGGGAGAGGTAAAAGAGGTCATAATAGACACGGATTCCTCTGCCGTCTCGCACATACTTCTTGATGAGATGCGCAACCTGACGAAAAGCAGCGACATACGTGCTGATTTCTTCAAGAACAGCATCGAGTACAAGCGCATAAAGAAGGTCGCAGAACTTGTCATAGTAGGGGAGAGAGCTCATTAATCTGTAGACACTTCCTTCACTATGCTCGACCTTTTCTTTGCAAGCACCCTGTATCCGCAATATGGGCATCTTACGAACTTGTCTATCGACTTGACTTCTTTTCCGCAATGCATGCATAGGTATGGCATATATTATCACTTGTTTTTCTTGGTCAGCACCTTCAGCCATTTCACAAAGTCCCTGTGGAGCTGTGAAACGCTCGTGTCTATGACCCTGATCTTCATCTCTGTCTTATATTCTTCTTCATTCAACGAGAGTATCTGCGAGAACTTGTCGAGCCTTGAAAAATGGACTTCGGACCAGTGTATCTTCCCGAGAAGATAGTCCTTTACAACGTCATCGGTCATCGGAAGGGATGAGAAGCTGAATAGTATGCCGTCGCACCAGTAAAGCGGCATGGTGCCTGCAGGAGTGACCCTCTCGCGCATTATGCTGTCGAGGTCGACCTCCAGTATCTCGTGTATTACGAGAGATTTCAGCGGCGAGTATGTGATGTCGACCATTTCATGCACCAGACTTCAGCCTCTGCAGTATGTGTATAGCGTTCTCCCCTGACGGAGTCTTCAGCGTATAGGCTCCGCCTGCAAACATCGCGTTGCAGTGCCTGCATCTCCATATTGCATTGGACTGCCTCTTCACGGCGGTCTTTCCGCAGACTTCGCACTTGTATCTTGCAATCTTGTCTGCCTGCACAGCTGCCTTTCTCTTTCTTAATACCACTCCGTATCTTATGCTGCTGTTTGACATATCATTCACCTAATGTTTTGTTTATTATCGATTTTAATTCCTTGTGCTTCTCGAATGAGAGGTCCGTTGCGTATTCCAATTCTTTTGCGGTCATGCCGCCCCATAGACCTTTCTGCATAGCCCGTATCTCTTTGCCGTCGTTCGCTATTGTGATGCGCGTGTCCATGAATTCCTCTTCGTTTGCATCAGGGTCTATGAATATCTTGTTTGCGGCCTTTGCAAAGGTGCACGATGTCACGGTGTTGTTGGTCTTAAGCTTTGAATTGAGCCCTTCCCTCACAACACTTTCCCCTTCCAGCTTCGGCATGCGCGCGCTGAGCAGCGCGGTTACAGCTGCTGTCGTCCCTGCGTCGAAAAGATTGCCGTCATAATTCAGAACATAGACGTCTATGAATATCTCCCATACCTTATCTTTTTCTATGAAGAGCGAAGATGTGTCTATCATCCCTGCTGCCCTTATCCCGCGGTCTATGACCCTTGCAACTTCGATAGCATCCGGCGATGGCGGTCCCATCTCGTATTCTGCAGATGCCATGGGAAGGAGCTCTGCCGATGTCATTATGTTGCCTTCGTTCGGCTTGTCCTTCATAGGCTCGCCTATTCCTATCTTCACACCTGCAAGCACCTTTGTGTTTCCGAAAAGCGCCATTGCAGAGCCCTCTGCGTTCTCTATGACCCCTTTTGTCAACTTTATCTCGCGGTACTGGTCAAGCGCCCTGCCGTCCTCGCGCTTGCCGCTTGAGATAAGGTCGTTTATGAACTCTTTTGTTGCGGATTGTATGTACATAACATCACTTTTGGTATTTCTCGATTATCTGCTCGTAAGGCTTTCTTATCGCCTTCTCTTGGACTTCGCGTATCGCCTTCCCAGCATCTGTTATCATCGATATCGCCTGCTTCAGCTGCTCCTTTGTGAATGAGCCGTCCATCTGCAGCAGAAGTATCTCGTTGTCTAATGGCTTCACTGCTACCGGCATGTCAGCGTCCGAGTAATTGTCCTCGAGCTTGTCCATGTCAAGCACCACCGTATCGCCTATCTTGCCTGCAGACACTGCGTATGGTATGTCTGTCATCGGTATGCCGGACAGCGCCATCGCCACTGCGGCTGCAGTTATCCCTGCAGCCCTGGTGCCGCCATCCCCCTGCAATACTTCCACGAATATGTCTATCTCTGTGTTCGGGAAGAGCTCTAGCATTACAACGTTCTCGAATACTTCTTTTGTGACCTTTGATATCTCTATCGACCTGCGGTTCGGCCCTGTCCTCCCGTGCTCTTCTAGCGAAGAGAACGGCGCCATCATGTACCTGCACTTTATTATCGCCCTTTCAGGGTCTGCGAAGTGCTTCGGAAGCGCTTCCTTTGGCCCATGTACAGCGGCTATTATCTTGTTCTTGCCCCATTCTATGTAAGCTGAACCGGCTGCGTTCTTGACCACGTTCGGCTCTATCTTTATGCTGCGGAGGTCAGCCGGTCCTCTGCCGTCTAGCCTCTTGCCATTTATCATAAGCTGCGGTTTGTCTTGTGTGCTTCCCATTTTAACTACCACTTGTCAGCATTCCTTTTATCCTGTCCGTGAGGCCTGATGTGTGCGCCTCTTCCTGTATCCGGAATATGGCGTCTGTGGCAAGCTTCATGTCCCCGCCCTTCAGCCATATCACTCCGTTGTGCCCTATGAGTATCGATGATTTGGTGCTCTGCTCAATCTCATTTATCATGTTGTTCCCTTTTCCAAGGACCCTAGGCACCTTTGACGGCGTTATGGATATGATCTTGCCGCCGGTGAGCCTTCTGGACCTCATGAGTACAACCGTCTTCGTCTTGTCCAGCTCCTTCACAGAGGCTTCTATCAGATCGCCTTTCTTCAGCTGGTCCTGCACGTACTTCGTTATCAATATTCCTTTGTACGGTGAATTCAGGTTCACCACATATGAGTTCAGCCTGTACTCTTCTATTATGCCTATGACCGTGTCACCGTATGCCGGGTGCCACAGCCCCTCAAGAGGTATGAGCGTGTTCTTGTCGCTGCTGAAGAGACCGACTATCGTTGAATAGGTCTTCCCGTTTATGACTGTCGAATTCTGTATTCTTATTATCGAGTCGCTGAGCTTTTCGCCAGGGACCACTATTGTTTGCATCTTATCACTTTTTGTTTTTTTATTCAAGGTTTTTTGACACAACATTTCCTTTTGTTGCGCTGTTTATCTTCTCAAAGAATTCTCCCTGCAATCCTGCGGGGAATTCCAGCGTAGCTTTCAGCGAGCCGTTGGCAAGCCATTCCTCTGATTTCAGCCCGTACTGCTTTAGGGTTCCATAGCACCTGTTCGTGTATTCCGCTGGTATCGTCACTTCCACCCTCGCGGTTGCGAACTTTATCGGCAGCTTCTCGCTTAGCTTCTTGAGTATTGCGTCTATTTGTTCATTTGGGTTTTTAAATGGGTCTATTGTTATGCGCGTATCGTTCATCGCGTTCTCAATCCTCTGCGGCGGATGGGGCGCCTTTGTCCTTGGGTCTATCGAATTTCGCGCTATTATGTTTATTATCTGCTTTCTCTTTTCCTCTGTCAGCTTGTTCTTCTGCTCGGTAGTTATCGGCACATTGCCGTGCTTTAATATTATCTCTGCTATCTTAGGAAGCTCAGTCGTCCCGAGGACTTTCTTTATCTTGTCCTGGCTCTGCCTCTCTCCCTTGTTTGCGTCGGAGAATATCTCCTCAGCATCAAGCACAGAGATCGGATCGCTGCGCTTTCCTGTTATGTACTCGTATGCCTTTTCAGAATCGACAAGGATTTCAAAGTTTTCTCCTGCTTTGGAGTATTTCGCTACAACTGTTTTGGACATGCGGTCACTGTCATATGTACTCGGTAGTCTGCTCTCTGGAAAGGAGCACAAAGCCGTCTTTTATAGTCACGAATCCTATGTCTAGGTTGTCCTCGCTGAGTTTTGACTCGCTGACCTTCTTTATTATCCTGACGCCCAGGTCTATGCTCTTGTCGATGGGCATGTTGTCCTGATACTCCTTTATGAGCATCTCGGTTGCGACCTTCTTCCCCGAACCTATTGCATCAGCCCTGTATCCGAGGAACGAAGCGCCAGGCTCTATCTCGAAGAGCCTTGGCTGGCTGTCTATGCCTCCGATGAGCAGCGATACTGCATAAGGCCTCATGCCGCCGTACTGCGTTGCCTGCATCATGTAAGAAGAAATGTTCTTTGAAAGCGATTCTATTGATTTCACTTCGTCGAACAGCATTCTGTGGTTCTGCGTGTTAGACCTTGCTGTGTCTATTATGTGCAGGCCGTCCGATACCATTCCACTGTATGTTGCGCATATGTGCGAATCTATCCTGAATACCTTCTGTATGGTGTTTGAAACAGCAAGAGGGTCGTTTATGTTCTTGTGCGCGACAAAAACAACGCCGTCCTTTGCGACCATCCCTATGGAAGTCGCTCCCTTCCTCACAGCTTCCTTTGCGTATTCTACTTGGAAGAGCCTCCCGTCAGGGTTGAACATCACGCCTCTGTCATAAGCTTGTACGTTTGGGTACATATAC
>DAIDAD010000043.1 GCA_027310795.1 Candidatus Micrarchaeaceae archaeon
AAAAAAATAGAAAGAAGCAGAATATGGTCTGCTGATGAAGGACTCGCGTTAATGCATGAAAGGAACCCGAATAATCCTATTATTAAATCAGCTAAATTAGAGGCTAAAGGAGACTATGAAGGAGCAATAAGGACTGTACAACGCGCAATAGATAAAGATTATAACCCTGAGACCTCTCCGCTAAATTCTTATCTCAGCGATTTACTAAGGCGCAAGCGCATATATGGGAAAGATGGCACGTTGGCTGATAATCAGAACGAATTAAATAGGCAACGAAACGAAAAAGCTCGTGCATAGGAGCAACAAAATAGCTGTTTTTCTTATCATCAGCAATAAAGCGCACCTTGACGCAGGAGTGTCACATATTAAGGAAAGCTATTTATTCTTAAAGTTGCCAATTAAATATGGTAATCTGATGTTTGAATACGAGGCCGAAAAACAGAAGCAGGACATAATGGCTGACTATGAGATGTTCAAGCCGAGGATATGCGTTGTTGGAGTCGGCGGCGGCGGCAACAATACAGTCCACAGGATAAGCAGCATGGACATAAAAGGCGCAAGCCTGTTCGCATTCAACACAGATGCAAAGCAGCTAGGAATGATGAAGTCAAACATAAAGACGCTGATGCTCGGCAACGCGCTGACACACGGGCTTGGCGCAGGCGGGTACCCTGAAATAGGGGAGAAGGCCGCAGAGCTGTCAAGAATGGACATGGACCTGCTTCTCAAGGACATGAATATGACGTTTCTGTGCGCAGGAATGGGCGGCGGAACAGGAACCGGCGCAGCCCCGATAGTCGGCAGGGTGGCAAAGCAATCAGGTGCCATAGTTGTCGGCATAGTGACAATACCTTTTGCTCTTGAAAGGGTAAGACTAGAGACCGCAAGGAAAGGGATAGATAAGCTCAAGAACAACATTGACACGCTTATAATAATAGACAACCAGAAGCTTGTGAAGCTTTATCCAAACCTTCCGATAGAAAAAACCTTCGCGCTTGCCGATGAGATAACCGCAAAGGCCGTGCGTGGCATAACCGAGGCGATAACGCAGCCAAGTTTGATAAACACGGATTTCGCTGACGTAAGAACGATAATGACTGGCGGGGGGATGGCGATGATAAGCGTCGGCAGTGCATCTGGCACAAACAGGGTAGACGAAGTGGTCGCAAACACGCTGAAGAACAAGCTGCTTGACGTAGATTACAGCGACGCAACAGGCGTACTGCTGCACATAACGGGCGGGAAGAGCCTTACGTTAGGCGAAGCAAACCAGATAGGCACAAAGCTTACGGAAAGGGCTTCGCCAAATGCAAATGTCATATGGGGCGCGAGGCTGGATCCGAATTATAACGATACTGTAGAAGTGATAGCGATATTCACCGGCGTAAAAGGCTCATCCGTTGTCGGACGGGAAGAAGAGAGGCACAACGACATCGGCCTCGACCTTATCTAAATCGCAGCTATTCCGCTGAATCTCACAAGCTGCATGCCCGCATCATCACCAGAGTTGAAGATCTCTATCTTAACACGGTTTGCATCCGCAGCGTCGAGCGCCTTCTTGACCTTCGGATTGTTGAGCACGTTGTCATTCACCATTACGAACCTTATATCGCCAATTCTGCTCTCTATCTCTTCTGCTCCGTAAACTGACTTTCCTGCGACAAGTCCGCTAAGGAACATGTTAAGGTACCAGAATTCCTTCTTGACGCGCTCGTTCTGCAGCAGCTTCGCCGCTGATTCGCTCTGCATTATCTCCCTTATGCCCGATCTCTCAGCATCGCTCGCTGGAACATACACAATGCGCTTCTCAATCCTGCTGCGGCCATTGTCCATGTATTTCTTCAGGTCGTCCTTTGTGAATCCAGGACCGCCTATCATGACTGCGTCCACAGGCATGTTGCCCACCGTGCTTATCACAGAATCGAAAAACAATTCCTTCTGCTTCTTGTACTCTTTCTCATTCATCTTCTTGCTAAGGCGGCTGTAATGCTCCGACACGATGTCAATCCCATAGCCCTTGATGTACGCGAACGACGCCTTCTCCTCGTCTATGGCGACGATGCCAAGCCTAGGCTTCTTCGCCTCTGCCACTGCTTCCTTTATCCTGCCGATTATGTAGCTTTTCCATTCATCCTTATGCACGCTTATGCTGTCCCTAGGTTCGACGTTAATCGTGTGGTGGCTGCCCATGCTCACGAATTCAAGCGGCTTCCCATCTATTATCTTGCCTGTAATCCTCAGCCTGAATGCGCTCCTGTCTATTTCCGCTTTCTCGACATCCAGCTTTACCCTTACGTCCTTCTGTTCTCCAGTATCAGTTTCCGTAGACCTGAAGCGCCTTGTGCTCCTTCCTTCGACGCCGTCGCCTGGGCTTATGACAACCGCAAGCAGGTACAAGTCGTCAAAGCTCTCCGGCTCAAGCCGCATGGTATTCGATACCTGGTTGAAACCCAATATCTTCATAAGCATCAGAAAGAGTTGAATCCAAATTTATAAATAAGCCCTTCATGCTCCTTTTAGAAGAATGCCCAATTCCTCAAAATCAGAAAAGCTCCTGCCGATTGTTGCCTTCCTTATCCTGTTCATCGCTGCAAGGCCTATGCCCTTCTCACTGAACGGCTCTATGATCCCGAAGTCAACGCCCAAAGTATCAAGCCTTATCAAGGCGTCAAAGAGCGAACTTGCGCGCATCATCATGTCCTTCTCAGGACCAAGCGCAATCCTCTTAATCTTTAATCCGCGCAAAGCGCTGCAACCTTCATCAGAGCCTATGAACGCAGCGCTTTTTCCGCACCTGCGGACAACATCTGCAAGCCCGTTTATGCCTCCAGTGTATATGAACAGAGGGGTGGCAGGCGAGTAATGCCTGTACTTGGTGCCCGGGCTCACGGGAACCCTGGAGCTCCTAATGCCCCTCGTCAGCATGTCGACAACCGGTTTCCTTCCGAATGCCCTTTGGATCTCCCCTGCAGTGAATGCGCCTGGGCGCATTATCCTGAAACCCCTCAAGTCGAGTATCGTGGACTCAATCCCATATTCAGTTGCTCCGCAGTCGATTATCACAGAGACCTTGCCTTTGAAATAATTTATCGCATGCAAGCCCTTTGTAGACGATGGCCTCTCCGATATGTTTGCGCTAGGCGCAGCTATGGGCACGTTTACCCTTTTCATGACGGCCCTTATCAGCTTTCCTTTTGGGCACCTTATCGCAACGCTGCCTAATCCTGCAGTTACTACGCCTGGAAGGTTTCCCCTGCTCTTTACTATGACCGTAAGCGGCCCTGGCCATATCTTTTCGAGAACCGAAGCATCCTTTCTTCCAAACACTCCAATCTTGCGGGCTTCTTCCATGCTGTAAACATGCACTATCAACGGGTTGTCAGAAGCCCTGCCCTTCACATTGTATATCTCCATGCATGCTTTTTCGTCGTATGCATTTGCCCCTATGCCGTACACCGTTTCCGTAGGAAAGACTACAAGCTTGCCGTCAAGTATCGCCTCAGCTGCGGCTTTGACAGAATCGGCTGATGGGTTATCCGCGCTGGCCCTGTAAACCCTTGTCCGCATGGCTTCAGCCCTTGAAGAGCCTGTCGTTGATGAAGTTGCCAGCTATCGTCGACGGGTTTATAACAACCGCCCTGTTACCTGCAATCAGTTTCAGGTGGTGCTCCGCATCCTTGTTCGGCGCAACGACAATTATCTCTGCGTTTGCAGCAAGCTCCTTCACGCTTACAAGCGCGTACACCGATTCCGAGGCTTCTGCTATGTCTATGATGACTGCCTTGGCCTTTTCAAGGCCAATTTCCATTATGTCTCCGTCGGAAGTGAAGTCTACTTGGAAAGCAAGGTAGCCGTATTTCTTAAGCCTGTCGACGCTCTCGAAGGACTTCGCTATTATTATGAAGCGCTCGCCCATCTCCCAGAGCTTGTTCGCTATGTAAAGGTTTGTAGATTCATCGCCTATCAGCACTATGTGCTTGTTAAGCGCCCTCCTCTCGAAGGAGGAGAGCCTGCCGCTTATTCTCTCTATTCTTCTATTCATGAATTCACCTGAAAAGGTCGTTATTGCAGACACGAAGGTGCCTAATCCTATTATCACAAGGGCTATCACAAAGATTTTCGCGATAGGCGTAACCGGGTAAAAGTCCCCGTATCCGATTGTAGTAAGCGTGATGATTGTGAAATAGAGCGCATCAAGGGGGCTCGCCACCCTCTGGTTGAAGCCGCCTACAGATCCTATCTCGTAAGTGCCTACCACTCCGAATACGATTACGGAAAGCACAACAATAGTATAAACCACTACGGTAGCATTGAATCTCATTCTGACCAGCAAATAAATATCAACAAAAACAGATTAATACCGTGCCATATAATAAAAAACTTTTGTTCAGTACTTGGGCTTCTGCCTCATCCGCTCCCTCCATGAAGATATCCTTCCTAGAAGCGCGGAATTGCCCTTTGCGAGTTCCTTGCCCATCTCAATAAACTGTCTGTTCATGTAATTGCGAAAAAAATGCTCCAGCTCCTCTACGTCCTTCTTCTCAAGCCTGAATTCAAGGGCCTTCGCATTCTCACGCATGTGCTCCAGCTTACTCGCCTTTGGTATCGCAACGGTATTGTTCTTGCATGCTACCCAGTTGAGCGCGACCTGCGCAGCGCTGCGCCCATGCCTCTCGCCTATCCTGTTCAGCACCTCAAGCCCAGCTCCCTTGCTCTTCTGAAGCACGCCTCCACGGTCAAGCGGGCTGTACGCTATCACTGTCACATGCTCTTTTTTGCAGAAATCCGCAAGCCCCTTCTCTATCTCCCTTGCAAACAGGCTGTACTGCACCTGATTAGATACGATCTCATACTTTTTCATGCAGTTTCTAGCCTCTTCCATGTCCTCTATGCTGAAATTGCTCACCCCTATGTATCGTATCTTTCCTTCATCTACAAGCTCCTCCATCGCCTTCATCGTCTCATTTATCGGCACCCTGCGGTTCGGCCAGTGCAGCTGATAAAGGTCTATCTCTTTGACGCCGAGGTTGTTGAGGCTGCTCTCGCATGCCTTTTTCACGTCATCGTGCCTGAAATGATCAGGAGAAACCTTCGTAGCTATGAACACCTCGCTGTCGTCCCCTACCGCTTCGCCTACTATTTTTTCAGTATGGTACATCTCTGCAGTGTCAACAAAGCGCATGCCAATGCCTACGCCTTCCCGTATGGAATCTATAGC
>DAIDAD010000044.1 GCA_027310795.1 Candidatus Micrarchaeaceae archaeon
ACTCCATATTAATCAGATAAAGAAGCGCTTCGTTCATATTAAAAACTTCAAATGAGTTCGTTTATTGACTAATCTGGGTTAGACACTTTAAAAGGGTCTTTTATGCGGCGTAAGGCTTTCTTGGCAACGTATTTAAACGAGCATATGGAATATAATCTCACTGCGGTTTTCTCATGAAGGTTTTTCTCATAAGGCACGGGCAGAGCATGCTCAATGGAAGAGGGATACACCAGTCCCCTGATACTGGACTATCTGAAAGAGGCATAAGGCAGGCAGAGGCCATGGCAGAGAGGTTTGTCGGCGTGAAAGTCGACCTTATACTTGCAAGCAGATACCGCAGGGCCATGCATACCGCCCAGATAATATCAAGGAGGATAGACCGAAGAGTAGTTTATACTAAGCTATTGAACGAGTTCAAGAACCCGACGGAAGTAGAAGGATTGAGGCACGGCTCTGCAAAGGCCATGAAGATTGCTAAGATGATAAGGGCGCACGCGCACGACCCTAAATGGCATTATTCTGATGAAGAGAACATGTTCGACAAGATTACCCGGGGAAAGAAGGCAGTAAAGTACATTGAGGACATGCATGCTGATTCTGTGATAGTTGCAACACACAGCGGGCTTCTGCGCATGATACTTGCGATAGGGATTTTCGGCAAGGAACTGACTCCTGAAGACTTCGCGAAGATCGTGAGCTTCATGATGACGGAGAACACCGGCATAACCGAGTGTGAAGTGACAGGCGGCAGATGGAGATTGATAACCTTCAATGACTTCGTGCACCTCAAGTGACTATCTCATCCTTGAATTCTTTCCTTATCTTCGCAACCTTAGGCCTTATCACAAGCATGCAATAAGGCTGCAGTGGGTTGTTCTTGTAGTAGTCCCTGTGGTAGTCTTCTGAAGGATAGAATGCCCCTAGTTTCTTAACCTCTGTTGCAATGGGCTTCTTGAAGTTGCCAGCGATGCTCTTTATGTAAGCCTCTATCACTTTCCTATCCTTCTCATCCGTGTATAGTATTATGGAACGGTACTGAGAACCCATGTCTGCGCCCTGTTGGTTTACAGTGGTGGGATCATGCGATGCAAAGAATATCTCAAGAATCTTCTCAAGGCCTGCAACCTCTGAATCATATTCAACCTTCAAGACTTCGGCATGCCCTGTTCTGCCGCTGCAGACCTGCTCATATGTAGGGTCCTTGGTGGTGCCTCCTGCATATCCTGGAGCGGTCTTTACCACTCCTTTGAACATCTTGAATACCGCCTCGGTGCACCAGAAGCAGCCGCCCCCTAAGACTATTGTTTTATTTTTTCCCATGCGCCTTGCCCGCAGGTATGAATTTCATAGATATAGAATTTACGCAGTACCTCGTGTTCCTCTTTGTAAGCTGTTCTCCGGTGAAAACATGCCCGAGGTGCGATCCGCACTTTGCGCACTGTATCTCTGTGCGCATGCCGTCGGGGTCAGGAAGCCTCTTGACTGCTCCTTGAATTTCCTTGTCGAAGCTGGGCCATCCGCAGTGAGCATCGAATTTGTCATCTGAGCTGTAAAGCGGTGCCTCGCACCTCCTGCAGACATAGATGCCCTTTTTGGAGAACTGGTCGTATTCCCCTGAAAAAGGGCGCTCCGTGCCCTTGTGGACTATTACCCTTTCCTCTTCCTTTGTAAGCTTGTTCAACTTCATGCAGATCTTCTTTTAATGCTTCTGATCTTTTTCTCTTTAACGTTGCTCTGTTCGTCAAATAAGAAGGAGGCATCGATGTACCTTCCTTGAAGAGCCTCTTTTAGCCAATATCTGTCATCGGACCACATCTCTTCAAAAGGGATTGCGCTGATCTTTGTCCATTTTGGCTGCATCTCCTCGCTTTCCTGCGGCTCTCCGCTCCATGAATCTGCTATGAATACATTTACCTCTTGGTTGAGCTCCTGCTTGCCTTCGCCATAGAAATAGAACCTGATTATGCCCGCTTTCCTGAAAGATTTTAAGTTTACGCCTATCTCTTCCTTGGTCTCTCTTATCAGGGCTTCCTCTACAGATTCACCATCCTGGAGTTTTCCCCCCACGCCGTTCCATTTGCCTGCTCCAAAGCCCCTCTTCTTCATAGCTATAAGGACCTTGTCTTTCTCCCTGTCAATAAGGTAGCATAAAGTGACCTTCCTCAGCTTTGGGTACAGGCCCTCGTAATCTGAGAGCGTCTCTGGCCTGGCCAAAGGCTCTTCCTTTGCAAGCTTTTTCAGTCTCATCTGATCATTGCTTATGACGGCAGCGCGTGGTTGCACTTTGCGCAGAAGGGCTCGTCCTTTTTCTTTGCCTGGTTGTATGCTGTTGAATGCCACGAATCCTTGCAGTAGCAGCTGCACCCTATAAGCGTCTCGCAGGTTTTGCACATCTAATCGCCTTACTTGCATTGACGCTGCAGTTATTTATTCCTTTTGACTTTGCTCTTTTGCGAAGCTCCAAGGAGCTTATCCAGCCTTCTTGAGACATCCCTTGGGTGCAGTCCATTGGGCCTTGCGATTTTCTCTATGATGAGGTTCGCGGTCTTCGGCTGCCTCCTGTATTCATTCAACAAATCCTGGTTCTTCTTTATGAAATCATTTATCAGTTTATCTAGCTCTTCATCAGGCTTTTGGCATATTCAACTTTTACCATTTTCCCTGATTCGATGCTATTGACAGTCTCTCTGCTAATCTCTTTGCCCTGCTCCACCAATGATATTATCCTATCCAGATGATTGTCTTCAGGAGATTTGCCGCTGCCGTATTTCTTGAACCGCTGTATTCCGTGTATTATGCTCCTTAAAGAGTATTTTGGCATGAACTTTTTTATCTGGCACAGCGACTCCCTGTCGAACATTATAATCTCTCTTACCGTACGTGCCTTTACGTCTGTGCCTTTTACAAGTGCTTCTGCAGCATCCGCAACGTATACTGCTTCTGCGCACTTCATTCCGCTTATGTCAAATACAGCAAGATCTGGCTCGTATATGTATCCGTATTCTTCATCGGTCTCCTTCTCCCTGAGCGTCTGCGTAACCTTTGTCTTCTCATTGTAACCTCTTGTTTCGCGCGCTATCTCTTCGCCGGCAGCTATTGACTCGTTCTGCCTTTCTATCTCGAAGCGCATGGCTTCTATCAGGCTCTTTATGCCCGTAACGTTCTTTACTTCGACGCGCGTCTCTGAGACTGATATGTTTAAATCGGCTTTTATCTCCTTGTTTATATCAACACCAAGGTAATAGAGCATGCTCCGGAGCGATTCTATGAACTCACGCAGTTCGGTTTCGCTGGTGATATCTGGTTCCGTTACAATTTCTACCAGCGGGGTGCCTGACCTGTTGAAGTCTATCGCAGTAAGTGCTCCGTCTCTGACTATCTGCGCAGGATCCTCCTCTATCTGCACGCGCCTTATCCTTACTCTCTTTTTACCGATGCGCACGGTTCCTGAACTGCCTATTGCGCCGTCCGTCTGCGTGATCTGGTACGACTTTGGCAGGTCAGGATAGAAATAGGCCTTCCTCACAAAGGATATTCTGCTGTTTATCCTGCAGTTTAGGGCTTTTGCTATGCCGAGCGCAGATTCCACTGCAGCTTCGTTGAGCATCGGCTTTGCCCCTGGAAAACCCATGCATATGGGGCATATGGATGAGTTCGGCTCATCTGCATCTGCACTGCATGCACAGAAAAGTTTTGATTTTGTGGGCAAAGCCACGTGGACCTCAAGACCTATTTTCATAAACTACCAACATTGTGTTTATACCTGAACTCGAATTCCTGTTCCCATTCCTTGACGAAATCCAGGACAGCATAATCATTTGCCTGATCTGCGATAATCTGCGCGCCTATTGGCATGCCTTCGTAGTAGGCATAAGGAAATGTTACATGTGGAAATCCCGCAAGGTTCGGCGGTATCGTAAAAATGTCCATGGCGTAATTCTGTACAGGAGTCAATGAACCCGCATCGGATAGCTTCGGGGTAGGTATTGGAAGTGTGGGGGATATGATGAATGAGTCCTTGAGCAGGCTGGCCATCTCTTTTATTATCATCTTCCTGACCATCAGCGCTTTGGTGTAGTATTTTTCCCTGACGCTTTCGCTTCTTATGAAGGTGCCGAGGAGTATCCTTCTTTTTGCTTCTATGCCAAAGTTTTCGCGCGCATTCGTGAAGAACTCGTTGTAGCGCTCGTTGAATTCCTCGCGCATGAGCCCGTATTTGTAGCCGTTGTACTTGGCAAGGTTCGTGGATGCCTCTGCCATCGCTATTATGTAATAGGCGCATACGGCCTTTTCCAGCGCGCCGGCTTCTATGTAGCTGATTTCATATCTGTCTGAAAATTTGTCAAGCAGTTTTTCAAATCGCGAGGTTATGCCCTTTTCAGCTTTTTCCAGCAAACCTTTTACGACTACCAGCCTTTTCTTCTTCCTGTTGTTTATCTTTTCAAGCGAGCAGGTCATGTCATAATCGTCAGCGCCTCTTATGATGTCAAACGCTATTCTTGCATCTTCGCTGCTCCTTGCTATGACGCCTATCTTGTCCAATGAACTAGCATAGTCTATAAGCCCGTACCTTGAGACTGCGCCGTATGTCGGTGTAAAGCCTATCACCCCGTTGATTGCAGCTGGCGTGGATATGCTGCCTCCTGTGGACTCTGCTATTGCCACATGGTACTTCATGATGGCAGTTGCCACAGCAGACCCGCTGCTCGACCCGCCAGCGGCATAATCGCTGTTGAAAGCGTTCCTTGCCATGGGCTCCGAGTTTATCCCGAACGTTCCGAAGCCGAACTCATCCATGTTCGTGACCCCGAAGAAGGAGAACCTCTTGTCTGCAAGGATGCGCTCTGCAGCTGTTGAATTGAACGGAGGCACGTAGCCTTTGAGCATCTTCGACCCCGCGTTGGCTTCGAAACCCTTGACGCAGATGTTCGCTTTTGTGCTGAACGGCACGCCTCTGTTTGTTCCGGCATCTTTGTTTATCACGTTGAACATGTGATACCTGCTATTCAGCTTTTCAATCTTGTCAATTAATCCTTCGTAGTAGTCCTTCGGCTTTTCCGTGCTAAGAAATTCAGAAATGCAGCTTGCCACTTTTTTCCCTTATAGATTATAGGCAGAAACGTCATAGCTTCGGCCCTATTATATACCTGTTATGCAGCTTTGAGCCCTTCTTCAGC
>DAIDAD010000045.1 GCA_027310795.1 Candidatus Micrarchaeaceae archaeon
CGTATCCACGGATCTTGAAAAGGAATTGCCGTACTCTATGAGGACGGAGTTTGTGCCGTACAAGCTGAAGGCCAACGGCAGGGGCTCCTCGTCCCTTATTGTTGACATAAGGAACCTCACCAAGGAGCCGGTGATGAGCTCCGTGGTCGTCGAGGTGCCGCAGAGGCTCAGCCTTGACGACGTTGGAATGGCAAGGGAGAAGGAAGTGAGGCTCGGCACCCTTGCGCCTAACGAGGAGAAACGTGCCATGATTGACATATTCTCGAATTCAGGCACCGACAAGGGCGATTACACCGTTTCTGTGACGGCATTCATACATTACAGGGATTACGGACATGTGCTCAATTCCATGAAGAAGCGGGTCCTTCTTTCAGCCCTGTGATCCGTTCTGCGGCTTTTGCTGCTGCTGATCGGCTTGTGCATTCATCTTCTGCGATATGCTGCTCAGCCCCTGCGCTATCTCCCTGCCCTTTTCAGTTAGGAATATGCGCTTTATGCGTCCGTGCTTCTCGCTGCCCGTTATACCAAGGCTCTCGCACTTGTTGAAGAAGTTGCTGGTGTGTATGTAAGTTACATTGGCCTCTTTTGCAAGGTCCGATATGTGCCATTCCTTTTCTGCAATGAGCGCGGTTATAAGCTTGACCTGCTTCTCCTTGAAGAATAGTACACCTAAAGAATCTTTTTTCGGCATGTTGGTCAGTCATTACTTATGCACAACCTTGGTCTCGATCTTGCCGTATATAAGCTGCTGGAATCCTGTGTATGTATCAGTATAATTGATGGCTATGCTTCCTGTGAAGACTGAATCAAGGGTGCCTGTAAATATAACGTTTCCTGTATAGCAGGTGATTGCAAAGGTATTGTTTGTGCCTGTATTCATCACTATCGCATTCGCATACGTGTGTATGTTTGCAAGCGTCTGGTTTGAGTTGCAGCCTACCTGCTTCACCGATATGGGATTTGTGTTCGTGTACTGTATGTTCAGCAGCACAAGCCCGTTGCCATACAGATAGTCGCTGGTGCAGCTGAATCCTGCAGGCATGGTGCATAAGTTCGTGAAGTACGACTGAGGAGTGAATACGTTGAGCGCGTAAAGCGCTATAAGGACTATCGCTATTATCAGTATTGCCCAACTGTATGTCATCAGGTATTCCAGTGCGCTCTGCAGTTTTTGCATGCTTTTATTATGACTAAAAGGATTATAAATAATCTACCCCATAGGTAGTCACAGCATATTCGTTATTCGTTGGGATATTTGATGGCAATTTTTGGATACATGCTTACGCTAGTGTACATACTTATGCTGGCAGGGTTTATCCTATCGCTGTTCCTATTCAGGAAGGACATACGCAAGGCCATAGGGAAAAAGATAACAAAGAATTCGCTCATAGCCCTGTTCTTCATATTGCTGTTTTTCGTAATCTTCCTTGCAATGTTCGTGCATCCTCTTGAACAGCTGTATTTCGACGAGAACATATACCAGGGCATAGCGATGAACATACTGAAGAATGGCAATGCATTCTGGTGCCAGTACGGGAGCGCGTACCTGAACCAGTGCGGCGCGAGCACCGTATACCACGACCCTGTCGAGTGGTCGTTTTACATAGCGCTTGCATTTGCTGTCTTCGGGATAGGGACTTCGACGGCATATGGGATACAGATGGCTGCCGGCGTTCTTTTGATAATAAGCGTTTTCCTCCTTGCATCGTCAATGAAAGGCAGCAGGGCAGGGACGCTCGCTGCTCTTGCCATAGCAATTATGCCTGAGGTGCTGATATGGTCGAGGGCCCAGGCCGTGCCCGACCTTGCATTTGCAGCCTTCGCCACGCTCTCGTTCTTCTTCTTCACGCTTTTCGCAGAGAATAAAAGGAGCTCACTGCTGATACCTTTCCTCCTCTCCCTCGGAATTGCGATATACATGAGGACAGAAGGTTTCCTCCTGCTGCCGCTGTTCCTGGTACTGTTTTTCATATACGGGAAAGGCCCTGTCAGGCAGAACTTTGCAGAGGCAGTGAAATGGCTCAGTGCACTTGTCAACGCTGATGAGCGATCAATGTTCTCCTTGGTCATGTTCCTGCTCCTGCTGATACCTCAGGCGTACTACATATCGGGGCAATTGGCAAGCCCGCAGTTCGGGCAGGGAAGCACTGGCCTGTTCTCCATAGCCAATTTCAAGAACAACGCACCGACCAACATAGATTACCTCCTTGGCAACTTCAACAACACGTCCTTTTACCCTGCAGCCTTCCCTGCAGAGGCAACAATCCTTGCAGTCATCGGGATAGCCGTGCTCATAGTAGCAGGAGTAAGGAGGAATAACAATTTTGCGATAATAGGGCTGCTGGGGCTTTGGTTCCTTGCATATTTCCTTTTCTATGCGTTCTTCTATGCAGGCGGTGCCACATACGGGGTAGATTCAAGGATGATGCTGCAGACGCATCCGCAGATAGCGATTTTCTCTGCGATAGGGATAGTTGAGATTGCAGGTTTCCTCGGGGCGGTTAGAAAAAGCAAGAAGGAAAAGCGCAGCAGGAAAATTGCCAGCTCCAGGAAGATTAGAAAGGCACTGATGTATGTTGCATATGCCGCATTCATAACCGTGATGGCGTATGTTTTCTTGATTTTCCTCCCGCAGACCACCATGCTGCCGGGCAACGCGCCGCAGCAGAGCGTCATACTGCCTGCGACTAATTTCATAGAGTCGAATTACAGCGTAGTGCCTGCGGACTGTCTCGTATTCAGCTTCACGCCAGACATTTGGTACGAGGCTGGCAGGCCTTCCGCACAGATAGGATACCTCAGCAGCACGAACCAGAGTTTCATGAGTTTCGAAAAAAGCTACAGGTGCTTTGTACTTGATTACGGGTACTGGTGCCTTGTACCGCCGTTCCACAGCTCGACATGCGCTACGGATTCAAACAGGTACAACGTGAGCGTACTTGGGACGAGCAGCATAGGCAACTCAGGATACAACGCGTCCTTCCTGCTGCTCAGGAATTACTCTACTTAGTCCTTTTCCTTTTGATGAGCCTTTGCCTCAGCACTAGGAGCAGCAGCATTATGACAGCGGCAATGACTGCGAGCGGCGCCGCGTACTCCTTCAGGTAGTCTGGCCCGGGCTGATACGGGTTTATGCTTATTATATCGAGGGAGCCGTAGTTGATGCCGTTGTATGCATATTCAAGTGCGACTGCGCCAGAATATGTGGAATTGCCAGGCTGCAGATTGCCGTAGAACGTGAAGTTCGAATACTGGTACGGGCTTATGGAGAAAGGCACGGGAGCGCTGCCCTGCCTCTTCAGCTCTGGAGGAGCTATAAGCACGATGTTACCTGAGATCCGGCTCTGCGAAAAGCTGTATATGCTGCCCGTGACCCTGAAAGTGCTTGAGTTTACGTCCTTGACAGAAACATTGCTTATGCCTGCCATAGATGAATAGGTTTCCGAGTTCTTGACTGAGCATGGGAACACCACAGTGAAGAGTTGCGTGCCTTCCTGATACGTTGCTATGAAATAATAGATGAACGTGCCTATGCTGTTGGATATGCTTGAGTTTATTGCAAAATGGGCTGTTCCTTCAGGAGTTATCTGGTTTGCGTAGTAATAGCCGGTCGTGATGTTGGAGAATGCGGGGAAGGACTGGATGAAAAGGCCTGAGGCGCTGTCCGTGCCGCTGTTTGAGATCGAGAAGTTTATGGTATTGTTTGAGTTGAGCTTTGAAACGCACGTGCCTGTGAGCGTGACTGTGCCTGCAAAAGCAGTCAGCGCAAACAGGTTTAGGATTAGGAGCGGCATTAGCTTGTACACTTTCACACCATCATGAGAGCGTGCCTGCGCTTTCGAGTCCTATCTTCTGGAGGGCCTTTCCAGGATTGTCGTAGTACTCCTTGCAGTACTCGTTTATCCCGCGCAGGTCTCTTACTCCCAGCTTATTCAGGGCTTCCAGTATCTTCGCCCTCCTGTTCTCCTCGCCCAATATTTCATTGGGCGTATATCCTGTGAGCCTTGCGAGCGCGTCCCTGTAGGTTATGCTCGGGAGTATCGGCGATCCCTTCTTCGTCTTGTAATCG
Organism: Candidatus Micrarchaeaceae archaeon; assembly: GCA_027310795.1. GTDB lineage: Archaea > Micrarchaeota > Micrarchaeia > Micrarchaeales > CABMGC01 > JAKAUU01. The sequence continues at coordinate 4,070 of DAIDAD010000045.1, forward strand.
TAAAGGTATAGGTCTGAAAGAAGCACCTTTGTCTCCACTCCGGAGACTTCTGATATCTGCGTGACCCTTCTCTCGAAGCTCTTCTCCATGCTGACCTGCGAAACGACCATGAGCGCGTCTATCAGGTTTATCGCGTTGCTGTTTATGCTCATCGGCGATTGCTCTAGCCTGTTGACAATGTCCCTTGTGTTGCTCGCGTGTATGGTGCTGAACACTATCTTCCCAATCGTCATCGCAGAGATCATGTCCTTTGCCTCTGCGCCCCTGACCTCGCCTATGACTATCATGTCGGGCCTCATCCTCAGCACGTTCTTCAACAGGTCTTCAAGGCTGAGCTCAAGGTTTGTCTCGAGCCTTACGCAGTTCTCCTGCGTCTCCGTGTTTAACTCATAAGTGTCCTCTACGACGACCACTCTTTCTTCGGGCCTGAAGAAGCTGAACATCGCATTGAGGAGAGTGGTCTTGCCGCTGCCCGGGGTGCCGCCGACGAGCATGTTTGCAGGCCTTATCTTAAGGCCTTCGGAATAGAGCCAGAGCCTAGCAGCTATGTTGTAGTTGAGCTCGCCGAAGTTCACAAGGTCTATTACGCTGTACGCGTGCTTCTTGAAATTCCTTATCGTCACGCTCGCGCCCCTTGGCGACTTGACGACGTTGGCCCTTGAGCCGTTCGGCAGATGGATGTCGTATATGTGCTTGTGCGCCTCGTTTGCTGTCGCATACATGCTGAGCTTCTTCACGAACCTGCGCAGCTCTTTCGGCGTGGTGAGTTTTTCAGGAACCTTTACCTCGCCTTCGGATCCCTTGTTCACGAATATGTTGTCAGTGCCATTCACCATTATGTCCTCCACCTGCTCGTCATGGAGATACTTGTTTATCGGGGAAAAGTCGGATATGTCGTTGACTATGTGGTTTATCTGTTCCTGTGATATTGAAGGATTGAATGTCTTTGCTATTTTTTCAACTACGCCGTATATTGATGAATCGTTCTCTGCATCGCTCATCTTTCCCTCTAATTCCTCGAATACCTTCTCTTCAAAATCGTAAAATTCCTCTTCGCTCATCTACACCAACAATCCGCACAACAATATGA
>DAIDAD010000046.1 GCA_027310795.1 Candidatus Micrarchaeaceae archaeon
GAGTATAGGCTTCGTTGTCGCCTTAATCTCGTATTATGTTTTATTCAATTTAAGTAACAAACTGTGAGATGCAAGAATAGTGGAACTATCCGAGAGCCTGCGTTAATTATATAAAATATTGGAACAAAGGTATACTACAAGTTCAATTCCTGATTTTATGGATGCAATTGCAAAGGAGGAGATGGAAGAGAGGTTCCTTGAGTTCTTCAATCAGTACTACATAGACGGAGTGAACGACCTTTATCTCGAATATCCTCAGAAGAGGAGCCTTAACGTTGACCTGTCACATTTGGAAAGGTTTGACATAGAGCTTGCGAACGCGCTTGTCAATGATCCGGATTACATGCTTCCTTTGGCAAATTCATCGCTGGCGAAGCTCAATCCGCATGAGGCGCAGAAGGAGCAGGTGCATGCGCGCTTCTTCGGCACAGGCATGTCTGCCCCGCTGATACAGGACGTAGGCTCCGAATCCATAGGCAAGCTGATAACAGTGGATTCGCTCGTGGTCAAAAGGTCTGAGATAATGCCGAAGGTCAGCTTCGCCACTTACAAGTGCATGTTCTGCGACACTGTCGTCAAGGAGCGCATAGTCAAGGACGAGGTTCCCGAAGTGTGTCCTCAGTGCAAGAGGAAGGCGCTTAAGCAGGTGAACAACGAATCCGAGTTCATAAACATGCAGAGGATTGCGGTGCAGGATCCGCTCGAAAAGCTGAAAGGGTCCACACCCACATGGCAATTGGAGGTATGGCTGGCAGACGACCTTGTCAACACCGTCCTTCCTGGAGACAGGATAGAGATAACAGGCGTGCTGAGGATAAGGCCTAGGCGCGCGTTCAGGGGCAAGGAGGACAAACTGCTGTTCACCGTCTTCTTCGAGGCAAACTCGATGATCCCGAAGCAGAAGGAATTTGCGGAACTGGACATAAGCGATGACGACGAAAGAAAGATACTGGAACTGTCAAGGGACCAGAGCATATTCGAAAAGATATCGGAATCGATAGCGCCTTCGATATACGGGCATGATGAGATAAAGAAGGCGCTTGCGCTGCAGCTGTTCGGAGGCGCGACTGACAAGAAGCTCATAGGCGGAGGCCCAATAAGGAGTGATATACACATACTTCTCATAGGAGACCCTGGAAGCGCGAAGACAAGGCTTCTGCAGGAGGTGACGGCGCTTGTGCCGAAGGGCATTTATGTAAGCGGAAAGTCGACAAGCGCAGCAGGGCTGACCGCTTCTGCAGAAAGGGACGAGTTTTCAGAAGGGGGATGGACACTCAAGGCAGGCGCGCTTGTATTGGGTTCTGGAGGGGAAGTCAGCATAGACGAGTTCGACAAGATAAGCGAGGACGACAAGTCAGCGCTCCACGAGGCGCTTGAATCGCAGACGATAAGCGTTGCAAAAGCGGGAATAGTGGCAAAGTTCACTGCAAAGACATCGGTGCTCGCGGCCGCGAACCCGAAATACGGGCGTTTTGAGGAACAGACATACCTTGTCGACCAGTTCAACATACCTTCGCCGCTGATGTCGAGGTTCGATCTCATCTTCCCGATAAGGGACATACTTGACGAGGAGCAGGATAAGAAGATTGCAAAGCACATACTCATGCAGCACGAGGCTGCCGGCGCCGTTAATGCAGGAATCAACGAATACGAACAGGTGAAGGCTCCGCCTTTGGACAAGGAAATGCTCAGAAAGTACATAGCGTATGCGAGGAGGCACGTGAGGCCGAGGCTCACTTCCGAGTCGTCGATGAAGATAGAGGAGTATTATATTAGGCTCAGGTCATTGGGGGCGAAGCAGGGCGTGACGCCGATAACAGCGAGGCAGATAGAAGGCCTTATCAGGCTTGCAGAGGCGAGCTCGAAATCAAGGCTTGCGGAAGTAGTGACTGTCAAGGACACGGAGCTTGCAATAAGGCTTTTCGACTACATGCTCAACACGCTTGCGGTTGACAAGGAAGGAAGGACGGACATAGACGCCATAATGGGAATGCCGAGGGAGAGGGTTGCAAAGCTCTCAAAGCTGCTGGACATAATAAAGAAACTGGAGGCAGAAGAAAAAAGCGCGCGCATGGTGCGCATACTTGAGGAAGCCGAGAAGGAAGGCATAGACAGGGCCACGACCAGCAAATACATCGCAGAGCTCAGCAGGAACGGAGACATATACTCTCCTGCTGCAGGAGTTTACAGGATGGCGGAAAGGAAGGAGTAGGCAGTGACTGGTGTTTGACTGGAAAGAAGGATAGGATATAGGCAGCTCGCCGAGATTCTCTCCCTGTTCATGATAGTCCAGTTTGCAGGCATACTGATTGCGACCTTTTCCACGAGCCCTGTACAGATATATGACATTGGCCAGGCGCAAGGCCAGGTTGCAGCGATTAACCAGGTTGCCCAGGCATTGTACTATATATTCTCAGTTGCAGTCTTCACGATATTGATACTTGCAATTCTCCGCCTGTACAAGAACAAGGGAGCCCTGCTCTTCCGCATAATAGAGGCATTTGCCGTAGGATTCGGCTCTGCTGCGATGTTCTTCATAATACTCTCGACCTTGTTTTATTATGCCAACACAATATATGTCGTTGCCGCTTCTGCTGTAATCGGCGCAGTCATAGTAATAGCAAAGACAAAGAACAAGCGCCTTAGGAACTTTGCTGCGCTCACGTCAAGCATAGGGCTAGGGGTGATAATAGGCGCATACGGATTCAGCCTTGCATACCTGTTCATGTTCATAATGGCGATATACGACTATATCGCCGTGTTCATCACCAAGCACATGCTGGTCCTTGCAAAGGCCGCTTCAAACAGCAACCTGTCGTTGCTGATAGGCTCTTCTGAACTCGAGGTCATACCGAAATCAGAAGCTAACAAAAAAGACATGGATGAGCTGAAAAAGGAGATAAAGAAAAACAATGTAAGCGATCCTTTCATAAAAAGGATAGTGGATGCGGGGGAGCTGCCAGTGGTTTCCCAAATACAGCTCGGCGCTGGTGACCTTACTCTTCCGCTTGTCCTTTCTGTAGGGATTTTCATTTCTACATTCAGTTACTACCTTACAGTAGTTGCTGCTGTTGGAGCCGTTGCTGGGCTGATCTGCACGATGTGGCTGCTGAAAAGGTATAAGGCGGCGCTGCCAGCGATTCCTCCGCTGTTCGCCCTTATGAATATTTTCGTAGGCATAGGCATGCTTGCAACCGCAAAACCGAATTACGTCATATCTGCCGCGATGGTAGTTGTAGGAATCCTGTTCTTTGGGCTTATGATAATCACGCTTGAGAGGAAGAAAAAGGGCATCGGAAGGAAATAAAAAACAGGTGTACAAAAGGCTTATATATCTGATTTTAAGAGTTTCTTCTGTTGATTATGGAGAATTCCTGCGCATCTGCTCTTTCTAGGCTCTGCCATCATGGCTCAATAATCAGCAAGTACTTTGCGTAAAGCGCAGCTTGCGCTTTTGTTTTATGAGGATTAGAGTTCGTGCGTGGTGTTTGATTGATCGAAAAGATAAAGGAAACTTATGGAAACGGATTCAAAGACAAGCAGGGAAGGATAGCGATAGAATTGGATTTCCCTGTTGTAAGGAGGAATCAGCATCACTTTGGGGAAGCTGCCCGCGACGCTGACATATGCAACCTGATTGAGAGGATTTCCACTGATGATCCATCATGGGCGCTTTCTTCTGACGGACTTTCGGTCTCCAAAAAGGTTAGGGGCTGCGTAGTAAGGATAGGCGCCGAGTTCAGCAGTGTTCTTGAAGTCAAATTGCCCATGGTGCGCACGTTGATGGAAGCTGAGCAGAGCATAGCAGATGTCCTGATTCCAATAGCGCGTGCTTCTGAAAAGACGAGGGTGTCTGTTCTTGCTTATGGAAGCCAGCCGCGCTCAAAAGCAAACGACGAAATGCTGCTGGAGAACGGCAGGAACATGGCTGTGCGCCAGAAATTGAACAATAAAATGTGCTACCTTGGGATTGTGGCGTCGGAAAAGATCAATATCGGAGTTTCGAATGAGGAGATGCCGCTGGTGAACAATGTGCTCAATTACTATTCGCCTGCAATAATTGCACTTACTGCAAATTCCGCAATTATAAAGGGCAGGGATGCAGGTTACCTGGATTACAGGGAGGCTGTTTCAGAGATGGTGAACTTCAAGAGCTCAAAGCTGAGGAGCCTGAATTCTGGGAGGAGAGGCATGATGAGGGCATTCAACAGCGCAGAGGAACATATAGACAGCATATTGCCTTTTACTCCTTTGTTCACGGTGCGCGATGAACGGCTTCTTGCTTATGTTGATGCAAGGAGCATGAAGGAGTATTATGAGAAAGGGTATTCGGAAGCAGTTGACATGGGGACCGGGGAGCGGCTGAGAATAACGCCCGAGCCTGTTGATTTCCAGTGTCATGAGTGCACGTGCTGGACAGCAGCAAGGCCTATGAGCAGCTATGGTACTGTTGAATTGAGGGCCGTGTCGATGCAGAGCAGCGTTGCGGAGATGGTTGCAGCAGGGGCATTGGCGATGGGGCTTGCTGCAGCTGCGAAGGAAGCATGGTCTGCAATAGGCTACTACAGCTTTGAAGACCTGGAAACTGCAAGGAAAGAGGCGATGAAGTATGGCTCGTCTGCAAGGATAAGGAAGACGCGCGGCGCTCTCAGCTTCCTTGCCGAAGATATGCTTGACATTGCAAGTGAAGGGCTCCGCTCAGTTAATGAAACAGCTGATTACCTGGAGCCATTGTATAAGAACCTTAAACAGGAGAAGAGCCCTGCGCACAGAAGCTTGGAGTTCCTGGGCAAGAACGGCCTGCTCGCATTCATAGATTCTGTAAGGTTGAAAGAGTAACCTGTTTTAAGGCAGGCTGAACATGTGCTGGAGCATCGGCTGAAAAAATAACTGGGCCCGAGGAGATTTGAACTCCTGACCTACGGCTCTCTTCTTGCTTTCTGGAAAGCAATTATAAGACCGCCGCTCTGACCAGGCTGAGCTACGAGCCCTCTTATAGCAATCAAATTCAAGGAATAAATACCTGCCTTTCTCTTTTCCTGATAATCACTTGCGTTTTCCGCTTCTTATGCTTCTTATTGGAGACTGGTTCAGTATTTGTATTTCCAACAATGTAGCAATTTCTGTGCTTAGCTTTGTTAGG
>DAIDAD010000047.1 GCA_027310795.1 Candidatus Micrarchaeaceae archaeon
TCCCATGACGGGGCCAGCATGGCCGAGCATATACACAGGGCTCTAGCCTAAGGACCACGGAGTGCCTGATTTCTTCGTGATGAAAAAGGATTATACCCCTGACATAGTTTACTACGATTCTTCAGCCGTTCCGCCTTTCTGGAAGGCGCTTGCGGCAAAAGGAACAAGGTGCCTTGTCATAACGCCTGCAACGGACATAAAGCTGCCCGATTACCCTAACATAGACATAATCACTGGGTTTCCGCTCAAGGCAAGGACCAACAGCAAAGAACTTGAATCGCTGATGAAAGAGCACGGATTTGACGGGGAGCCGAACATAGAGAAGGAGATAAAGGACGGAAAGATGGATATCGGCGAAGCTGCGAATAGATTTGTAAAGAGCATAAAGGCGCGTTCCGAGATAAGCCTTGGCATGCTCAAGAAAAACAGCTACGGCTTTTCCTATACATGCTTCACTGAAACGGATAGATTACAGCACTTTGTTATGAACAGGAAGGACTGGAAAAAGTACGTGAAACCCGTTTATTCACAGATAGCAGATTACATGGCGCAGTTGATGGAAAGGATAGACAGAAGCGGAGGCAGGCTGGTTATTGTATCGGACCATGGCGCGCAGCCCATAAGGAAAAAGTTTCTTTTGAACAGCTGGCTGATGCAAAAAGGCTACCTTTCTCTTAAGCAGAAGGTCGAGAAAGACTTCACGAATGGCTCTGGAAAGACAGCTGGTTATGAGGCAAGGGAGCGCATAATGAGGAGCAGCCTGCGAAGGGCTTATGACAAGATGCCGTACAAGGCAAAGCGGCTTGCATACAAGGCGTTCAGCGCTGTATTCAGCAGCGCTGCAGCTGACGACTACACGCGCATGCACCTATTCGACTTCGACATGAAGAGGACAAAGGCATTTGCAGCGATATCGAACGACCCAGTAGCATCGATATGGCTGAACAATTCGAGATTTGCAAGCCCTTCAGTGGCGAAGAGCTCCGAGCCAGTGCTTGTAAGCAGACTCAAGAGGGACCTTGAGAGCGCAAAGAGCGCAGAAGGAGATAAAATGTTCGTGAACATATATTCGGGAAAAGAGTATTACAGGGACACCAAGAAATTCATAGCGCCTGATATTTTAGTCGAGGCAAAGAAGGGTTACACTATAGACATCTTCAACTTCTCGAGGAAGGGCGTATTCATGGACCCTGAGGATGCAAAGAGCGGAGACCATATAAGAGAAGGGATATTCGGCACGTATCCGAAGTATCAGCGCAGTGGAGTTGAATCGGTTACTGATGTTAAAAAGTTCGTGATGGATTATTACAAAGGGTTGAAATGAGAGTATTGCTTGTAGACATGGGCTCGCGCCACAACTGGACAGGAGGGCAGTCAAGAGTGGTGCGTATGCTGTACGACGGGCTCAGGAGGAGAGGCATGGACACCTATTACTTAGGATATGAAACGATGTACATGGGTGCGGGGAAGAAAGGAATCGTTCTTAAAAGAGACAAATCTCTCGGCCTTGGAGCAAGGAAGAGCAGAATGAGCGAGATGCGCATGGTGAGAATGGCGTATAACCTAGCTTTTGTCAGCGGACTTCGCAGATTAGGGATGGAAAAAGAAGAGATACTGAAAAAGGCAAAGGACATAGGTCCTGATGTCATAATATCGAATGCGATATCAGATTTTCCGATTCTGAAGTACTTGAGGAAAAACGGGATGCGCTTCAAATCTATGTACATAGACCATGGCAGCGCCTCCACCACTGCAAGATCATACTTCTCCAAAGAAGGGATACCTCTCAGCATGGGGACAGGCATGCCTTCTGTAACCCTTGATGACAAGCGGAGGAAGTTCTTCGCGTTTTTCGACATGAACATCGCGCTCAACGACAGGCAGTATCATGAGGTTGGCAGGTGCGGCGGAAGGGTTGTCATCGTGCCGAACGGCGCAAATGTGAAAGCGCGCAGGGACAAAGCAGAGGAGCAGGTTTTGAGGAAGAAGCATGGAATAGGACCTGATGACTTTGTGGTTCTCTACATAGGAAGATTATTCGACAGGCAGAAGAACGTATCCACTCTCATAAAGGCATTCCGCGAAACGAGGAACCATAACTTCAAGCTGCTGATAGTAGGCGACGGACCTTCTGCGGAGCGTTACAGGGAATTGGCTGCAGAGGACATAAGGATAATATTTGCAGGCACGATGAGCGACAGGGAGCTTAACGCAGCATACAACGTATCCAATCTCTTCGTGCTGCCTTCCTTCTGGGAAGGATTTGCGATTACAGTTCTTGAAGCAGCTGCGCATTCCCTGCCGATAATAATGTCAAACGGCGCGTACGTCAGCGACCTCAACGATGATAAACAGAACGTGCTCAAGTTCAATGAAAGAGATTATTACGAACTGACCGAATTGATAGAGAAGGTTTATTCAGACAGGAAACTCAATATGGAACTCAGCAGGGCCTCTGCAAGGATATCGAAAAAATTCACTGAAAAGCGGATGATAAACAGGTATGTTGCGCTTCTTAAGAAGATTAGCGCAGGCAACAAAGGCTAATCTATTATCCCTATGCCTGCAAACGTGCCGTTGCTGTACAGAGTAAATCTGCCCAATTCTGGATATTCATTGAACTTCTCGAAAGCGAATTTCTTCCTTGACGTTATAGATGCTTTTGCCGCATTCAGCACAATCTCCGAATTCTTTTGCAGGCTGCCGCCTGTTGCAATGTCTATCACTTTATGCACGATTATATCTGCTGCAAGCTCAATGCCGTTGTACCTTATCGAGGCCTTGCCTGCCGGTTCCCTGACGAAGAACACTGTCCCTGACAATCTGTCCGATACTAATGGCTTCTGCCTGCCGCTGCATATTATTGAACCTCTTCTGCTGACTGGACCGCTGCCCGGCTTTATCGCGATGTCATCGCCCTTCCCGGCTGAAGGCTTCTGCCTGCCCTTGACATAAATGCTTTCAATCCTGAAGCTCCTCCCTTCGGGAAATGACGCCACAGTGTCTCCCTTTGAGACCTTTCCGGATATAACCTTACCAGTGACAAGCGTTCCGTTGCCCGATTCTATAGATCCTTGCACGCTTATCCTGAGGCTTTTCCCGTCTTTTTCTCTTTGTTTTGAGAACTGAAGCATCGACTGCATCAACGGCTCTCCAGTATACCATGGCATGCGCTTCGACCTTGCAAGTATGTTATCATAGTTGTATGCAGATACCGGTATGAATGAGACCGAATCCCTGTCAAATCCTATCCTTCCGAGGAAGCGCAGCATCTCTTCTTTGATATCGTCAAATGCCTTCCTTGAATAACCGATAGCGTCCATCTTGTTCACTGCTATTATGACTCTTGTGACGCCAAGCATCTTTGCAAGGAAGAGGTGTCTCTTGGTCTGCTGCGTTATGCCCTCGTTTTCCATTGCAGATATTATCAGTATTGCAAAGCCTGCGTAAGACGCGCCGCTTATCATGTTCTGTATTAGTTCTTCATGACCGGGCACGTCGATGAGTTCGAAAGCTGCGCCCTTGTGCTTCACCTGCACCCTTGTCGTGTCTATGGTGAGGCCGCCTTCTCTCTCCTCTGAGAAACTGTCGAGAATGAATCCAGGCTCGAACTTCCTTCCAAGGGCCTTGCTCGTCCTTTCTGCTTCAGCTATCCTTTCCTTTGTCACAGACTTTGTAAGCATCAGCATGCTGCCTATTAACGTCGACTTGCCATGGTCCTTGTTCCCCAGAAGCGTCACTCTTGTTATAAGCATGATAAGCACCTTACATATAGCCTAGCGCACGCAGCTTCTCCATCACATATTCCTTCTCCTTGTCCTGGTCCCTTCCCGCACGCTCCTCTGTCTTTGTACTCCTGAGCTCGTTTATTATTCCATCTATGCCCTTAGCGTTTGATTTCACTGGCGATGTGCAGTGTGTGCAGCCGAGGCTCCTATATCTGTACCCATTCTTCGACTTGTAAAGAGGGTTTATCGGCACCTTCTCCCTTTTCGTGAAGTTCCATATGTCTATCTCATTCCAGTCAAGCAGTGGATGAACCCTTATGTGACCCTTGTCGTCAAGTTTTGACGAGTAATCGTTCCACAGCTCCGCAGGCTGCTCCTTGTAATTCCATTTGAAATCCCTGTTCCTTGGGCTCATGTACCTTTCTTTCGCCCTTATCCCGTGCTCGTCCCTTCTTATTGATACTATCAGCGCGTCAAAGCCCCGTTCCTTCATCAGTTTCTTCAATGCTATCGTCTTGTTCTCGCCGCAGCAGCTGTATCCTGACAATTCCGGTTTTATCTCGCTCTCCGCGACTATCAGGTCGAGCTTCCATTTCTTTGCAAGCTCCTGCCTGAATTTGTACGTCTCTGGAAAGTCTATTCCGTTGTCTATGTGTATGATTGGAAACGGCACCTTGCCGAGGAATGCCTTCCTTGCAAGCGCCAGCATAGCCGTGCTGTCCTTTCCCATGGACCATAGCGCTGCGACATTCCCGAACTTTTCTTTTGCCTCGCGCATTATGTATATGCTCCTTTCCTGAAGCTGCTTGAGGTCTTGTTCTATCATAATATCACTCATACCTGTTTATGTTGGAAAGGCCTGTCAGGTATTTTGTCGCCCCTCTTATCTTCTTGCCCTTTTTCTCGTATATCGGGACAGTTCCAATCAGCCTGCCCTTTGCGTCGAACAGCTCCACCACCGATGAGTAGAGGTCCTGCCTGTTCTTGAGCTTCCTTGATCTGTACACGACCCTGTACTGTTTTATGGGGCTTTTTGCCAGTAAGGCATAGAACCTCTTCCAGTTCTTCTCGTTCGGATCCTTGTTCACTTCGCTTATCTCTTTATTTGCTTTTGCCATGCGTATCACCAGGTGTAACCCAATGCCTTCAGTTTCTCGACTACAGCGGAGCGCTCTGCACTATTGCCCTTTGACCCCTTCATGTCGGCAACCGTCTCCCTAAGTACATATGTAACGTAATCCGATACCGATGAAAAGCCCGTTCCTTTTATCATCTTGCTTATCCTGTCGAACAGCGGCTGCGGTATCGTTATCGTTGTGTATTTCCTCTTTGTCCCTTTTTGTGCCATTTGTCTCGCCTTATAATGTTATAACATTATAATAC
>DAIDAD010000048.1 GCA_027310795.1 Candidatus Micrarchaeaceae archaeon
GATGTTGTTGAGGATGCGAAGGAGCTGCGCGAGATCATAGCAGTGATACCACAGGAGAGCAGGCCGGTTGCATGGGTCACCCCGCAGCAGATGATATACACGTATCTTCTCTGGAGGGGCTATGGCTCTCGGGAGGCGCAGACGCGTGCCATAAGCGTGCTGAAGGATTTGAACATATACAATGATAGGGACAAAAATGTCGGGCATCTCTCAGGAGGCACGAAGAGGAAGGTTCTTGTGGGCTGCGTGCTTGCGTCAGAGGCAGAGATAATATTCATGGATGAGCCCACGACAGGCCTTGACCCTGTCTCGAGATACGCGCTTTGGAATACGCTTCATAAGCTGAAGAGCCACAGGTTCATTTTCCTTACAACGCATTATCTTGAAGAGGCAGAGGCGCTTGCAGACAGCATAGGGATACTTGATAAGGGCAGGCTTTTGGCGCATGGCAGCATGGACCAGATAAGAAAAAGGATAAGGTACAGATACATGGTCACTGTCGGGAATAACGTCAGGGTTCCGCACCTGAGCGGCAGGGTTGTGAGGACTGCGAACAACACACGGATAATGACATCGGAGGAAGGAGCTATGAAGATGGCTTCTGCACTGATAGAGAAGAAGGCAGAGTTCTCGATGAGCCCAATTTCGCTGAATGAGATATTCTACTCCTTTGTAAAAGAGGAGATAGAGGAAGCAGAGCCTGAAGGCGGGGGATGGAATGATTAGGAGCAGACTGAGCCAGCTCAAGGCCTCTTTTCTTATAACCGCAGTGTACTGGCTGAAGAATTACCCAATTGCGATAGTTTCATCGTTCCTTGCCCCTGTTGCTATAATATTCCTCATAGCCTTCATAAGCAAAGGCGCATTGATTGGGGTTGCAGTTGAAGGAGCGCTGATGTCGAGCTTCGTGATTAATGGCTTTGGGCTGCAACATGACATCGCCCACTTCAAGAATGACTTCAAGCTGCAGGACATGATTGTAGCTTCGCCGACTTCTTCACTGATTTACATAGCAGGCATGGCGGGCTCCGGCCTGGTAACCGCGATGCCATCCGTAATATTCCTGTTGATATTGTGGTATTTTTTCATACCGACAACGATAATCTCAGCTGTTGCCGTAGCAGCAGTGATATTTATTCTGTTTATCCTCGCGGTGTCTATCGGCTTTTTGTTTTCCACAAGAAGCAACGACATAGGGCAGAGTTACCAATATGCGGGCATAGTGACGATTATCTTCACAACGATTGCGCCAGTATATTATCCGATAACTCTGATACCGTTGCCTTACAGGTATCTTGCCTACCTTTCCCCAGTCACTTACGCTGCGGAGATAATCCAGAGCGCAACCGGCTACCTCAGCCTCAGCCTGCTAAACCTTGCAGCTGACTGGATTGTGCTGATAGTGCTGACAGTGATGATAATTGCACTATCTGTAAAGGGCACGAGATGGCGCGAGATATAAAAATTTGGCGGGGGGGAGATTTGAACACCCGATCTCTAGATTTCTTGATCATAGCCGAAAGGCTCAACACTCATTATGCTATGCATATGAGTCTAGCGCTCTAACCAGGCTGAGCTACCCCGCCGGGTTTATCCTATAAAGGCTTTATGGTTAAAAAGGCTTGGCATCGTCACAGCTCGCGCAGCGCGTCTATCGGCTGCATCTTTGAAGCACGCCATGCAGGGTATAATCCTGCAAGCGCGCTGACTATTATTGCAACCAGCATCGCCTCTATTACGGTCGTGATTGTAAGCACAGGCGTAAATGAAAGCGAGGATGGCCCTGAAGAGGACGGCGCTCCACCTCCTGCGTAGACAGCGTTCTCTCCCCCTCTTCCTCCTGCTGCAACATGCACGTTTGAAGACGAGCCGGAAGCAGCGGACGACCCTGTGGAATTGTGTCCTGAAACCGCAGATGCAAGGCCGTATGCAACCCCTGAGCCGACTATTATGCCTATTATTCCGCCGATAAGCCCTATTATGACAGCCTGCATCAGGAACATTGTCAGCACGTCGCGGCTCTTGAAGCCGATGGACTTCATGATTCCTATTTCATGCGTGCGCTCCATCACCGACATCAGCATTATGTTCATTATTCCTATTGCAGCTACAAGCAGCGATATGCCCGCTATGATGAGCAGGAAGGAGCTCAGTGCCCCGACTATTGAGGATGCAGTCTGCTCAAGCTGCTGTGTGGTTATCACTGTTGCGCTGCTGCTGTAAATTGCAGTGAGCTGGTTTGACAATGGCACTACGCTGCTGGCGTTCTTTGCTTCTATGTATATCACATTGAATGAGTTCCTGTGAAACAGAGATTCTGCGGCATTGAGGGGCATGAACACCGAGGTGTCTGTTGATAGTATTGAAGAGCCGTATGACTGCAGCACCCCTATTATCGGAATTGTATATGATTGGGTGCTTCCGAACCCTGTCTGTATGTTCAGAGTTGCGGGTTTTCCTGGAGAAGCGCTCTGCGCGCCTCCTGCAGAAGAGGGGAAGGCAACACTGTAGCCTATGAGAGAAGACGGCGCAGGCGTGTCCGTGTATGCTGTGCCTTGGTAGAGATTGACTCCGCCAAGCACCTGGTCAAGGTACTGCGAATCTAGACCAACTACTTTCACTGACACGTTTTGATTTCCTGACAGAAGGTATCCTGTGCTTTGGAATATCGGTATCACCATGCTTACGTTTGGAAGCGTTGATATGGCACTGGTATCTGCGGTTGTAAAACCTGCAGGTTTTGTAGAAACAAGAACAATAGTAGTAGGGCCGAGGGACGATAGTTCTTTCTGTATGCTTGCGCCTATGCCTGCTGTCAGCGAGGTGAGAGCTATTATAGAGGCTATGCCTATTATGACCATTACGATGGTCAGTGCGGTTCTGACCCTTTTGCCGCTGAGGTCCTTGTAGCTCAGCCAGAGGACGTCATTTGCCTTCATCTTTACGCCCTGACAAATGCTTCCTTAAGGCCTTCCTTTCTTTGTAGTAAAGGTAGCCCAGCACAATGATTGCGATTATAAGTATCAGTATGAACAGGCCGGAGCCTGAGCTGCTGGTGCGTCCATTCAGCCCTGTTGATATGTTTGCGACTGCGGGCGCTATTGTCACAGTCGTATTTGCCCATACCGTTATGTTCTGCCTCAGATTGTTCAGATAGTTCAGCCTTATCGGTATGGAGTATGTGCCTGGCGCTATGGAATTCCCTGCAATCATCGAGAATGTCACAGGGGTCTGCGTATCCGCGCCTATGTCGCCGACAAATGTCGAGTTTGAGCCGAAAGCTGAGAAGCCTTTTGGAGGTATCGGCGTAACCGTCATTGCGGATGCACCGGTGGTGCCTATGTCTGTCATTACAAATGATATGGAGAAGACGCTTAGCGGCGACGGAATTGAAGGAGATACAGTGAATCCTGACGTTTCGAGATCCACTATGCCGCTTGCAAGCGTCGGCAGGCTCTCAAACACCTGATAAAGATTTGTTCCGTTGTAGAACGTAGCAGTTACGTTCAGAGGCACGGAAACCGATTGTATCTGCGTAGAGTTCCTTGCTATGAAAAGGCTCTCCTTCATCGATATGCTGCTGTGCGCAGGAATCAATGCCACCTGTGTAGGCTGAGTTGTGCGAAGCGTGCCCTGTTGGCTCGGCCCTGTAAGATGCAGTAGCAGCGAGCTTATAGAGGCATTTCTGGAATTTGTCAGGTTTACGGTTATGTTCTGTATGACGCCCTGAGTCAGTATCTTCGGGAATATGCTTATGTTAAGGCCTGATGGGCAGCTCTGTGCAAGGAAGCTCAGATTCCTCGTTTCGCTGTCGGAGTATAATGTATCGTAATAATAGTTTATGTTTATCTGCGCCTGCAGGTTGGTAGAGGCATTTGCGTTTACAAATGCAGGCACCTTTAACATGGATGAATTCCCTGGGTTTATGTTAGGCGCAGTGGCAGTTACATTACCTGCTGGATACATGTTCTTTGTGCTTGCTACGCTGAGCTGCGTGTTCTGCATTGTAGGGCCGTATCCTGTCTGGCTGCCTGTTGCCAAAGAAGTGGGTGTGCCGCCGTCGGTTACAATTATGGGTATGTAGTTAATCTGTCCTTTGCACAGATATGTAGCATTGGAGCTTATGTGGAAGTTCGGCGGAGCTGGTATCGGTGCAGGTCCGCTGGTGCCTGCAAATGCCAGAGGCAGCACAAGCAACAGCATCAAAATTGAAATTGCATGTTTCATTTTATCCTTTTATCTTCTCTATTTTTCCGTCCCTTATATGTATTACCTTATCGCAACGCTTTGTGATTTCAGTGTTATGAGTCACCATCACCATCGTTACATTCCTTTCCCTGCTTATATCTTTCAGCATCTTTAATACTACTTCGCCTGATTTGGTGTCAAGGTTTCCGGTAGGCTCGTCTGCAAGCACAAGTGATGGATTATTCACCAGGGCGCGCGCGATTGCAACCCTCTGCTGCTCACCGCCGCTTATCTTGTTAGGGGTGAGGTACAGCCTGTGGCCAAGGCCGAGCTGGACAAGAAGCTCGTCTGCCCGCTTCTTCCTCTCATAGTCAGGCATGTTTGTCACCATCAGCGGCATCTCCACATTGTTCTCTGCAGAGAGCCCGTTTATGAGGTTGAACGCCTGGAACACGAACCCGAGCTTCTTGTTCCTGAAGTCTGCAAGCTGGTTGCTGTTCATCTTTGACGTAGGGACATCATCTATATAGACCTCTCCATGGGTGGGTTTATCTATAGTGCCCAGAATGTGCATAAGCGTTGATTTCCCGCTGCCGGAAGGCCCTACTATAGCGGCAAATTCACCTTGCTTGAGGGTGAATGATATGTCAGTGAGCGCATTTACCTCTATGTCTCCTGATTGATATACCTTCGAAACATTTTCTACCCTGACTGCGTAGCCTGCCATCCTCATTCACACTGCATAAAATAGAATAGGTTTATTTAGCAGCATATAAAT
>DAIDAD010000049.1 GCA_027310795.1 Candidatus Micrarchaeaceae archaeon
AAATATATGCCTGTTTACTTATAATAGGAGCCGTTGCGTTGGCCATGAATCAATTAAGGATTAGTTAATTAATTAAAATGAGTATTATATTAATATAACAGCGGATATCCATTTATATTCTAATGAATATATTTTATATTAAATATTATTAAGAATAAATTAAATATGCAGTTTGTATGTTATCCTAAACCTTATTAGCTCCTTGATGTGTCCTTCATCAAGGATATTAGTGATTCAGCAGCTGCTGTCCTGACATTCTCGCTATTCTCACTCCTCAAAAGCTGCTTCAACAGCCCTATGTCCTTCAGGTGCTTTGCAGCCTCTGCCCTTGGTATGTAATTCGGATCTGATTCTGCTGCATGGTTGACTATGCCGTTCTCGCCGAATTCTCCCAGTCTTTTTATTGCTGCTGCGCGCTCCGTAGGGCTCTTCCCCATGTCGATGGCCGCAGAACCAAGCGCCCTTACAACCGCTGGGTTTTTATCGGCGAGTTTCATTGCGAATATCCTTACATCCCTGTCCTTGTCTTCAGTGATTGCGTCTGTAAGCGTGCTTTCGTATTCCGAAGAATGCGCATGTTTGTTTGCAGCATACAGCTTCTGAAGCGAGTACCTTCTCACATCAGGATTGTGGTCGTGCCTTGCCGCCCTGTCGTATAATTCTGCAGAGCCTGCACTCTCCAGTGCGCGTATCCTCTGCAAAGGCGCCCTTTTGTTTATCCCGTAATTTATTCTATTCATAGCATCTTGCCTCTGCTAGCAAATAATAATGAATACCTTGTGCTTGGTTTAAAATTCTGGAAGTTACCTTCTCCTGCAGGCTATGAGATCGAGCACATCCTCATGCTGAAGATAAGCGGCTGGCTTGGCAGTGACCTCGTATACAGGCCGGTTGCTGCGCTGCTTTACGGAGCTGCTGCCCCTGAACGCTTCAATAAATACAACTTTTTCAGGTGAAAGCCCTTGCCTCCAGCTGTTCTCTGCTGCTATCGCATGCGCAGTTTTCTGATTTTTTTGTATCGTCGCCATATAATCAGTATTACTAATGCATTTTCAGATATTTAAATGTTTACTAAAGTCGCTAGACCTCAGGAACCTTTGTTTTTTTGTGCAGCAGTTGTAGGGGGAATAATGCAGCCTTACATTATTAAACATTCAGTGCAACATAATCTCTTGTACAAACAGGGATTGTATGAAGGTGCTTGAGCTTGACGTTGAGAGCATAGCATTCGCTCCGGTGGAGCCTGAGGCAAAGCTGCATGACGATGCGGAGCGCAAAGAGGTAAGTGTAAGCGATGCGCTTGTGGTATTAATAAGCGTAGAGAAAGGGGACACCGAAGAGACCGCGGAATCTGCAGTAGCAGACATATGCAAAACAATGGACAGCCTGAAGAGGAAGAGGGTTGTAGTGTACCCTTATGCGCATCTGAGCAGCGATCTTTCCGGCCCTGCAGAGGCGAAGAAGCTTCTTGAATACATGTATCAAAAACTGAAGCCCAAGTACGAGGCTTCAAAAGCGCCGTTCGGCTGGAACAAGAAGCTGCGCCTCGATATAAAAGGGCACCCGCTTGCGGAGCAGGCGCGAAGCTTCTCAGGAGGCTCTGCAAAATCGAAGAATACTGAGGAATCGCAGGCGCTCAAGGAAGAGGACAAGGTAAAATCGAGCTGGTACATACTCGGCACAGACGGAAAGCTTTACCCTTATGAAAAATTCAACTTTTCAGGGCACACTAACCTGAAGAAGTTCGCAGATTATGAGATAAAGAAAGTGCGCACATACAGCAGCGAACCTGCACACATCGGCCATATGAAAAGGCTGCAGCTCGTCGGATATGAGCCCGGGTCTGATGCAGGCAACTTCAGGTATTATCCGAATGGCAAGCTCGTCAAGTCGCTGCTTGAGAATTATGTCACTTCAAGGGTCATAGAATACGGGGCTGTTGAGGTCGAGACGCCGATAATGTACGACTATGCACACCCTGCGCTCAAGGAATACCTGCACAGGTTCCCTGCAAGGCACTATGTGATAAAATCGGATGACAAGGAGTACTTTTTAAGATTCTCAGCAGACTTCGGGCAGTTCCTTATGGCGCATGACGCGACAATCTCGTACAGGCATCTGCCATATAGATTCTATGAGCTGACAAGATACAGCTTCAGAAGGGAAAAGAGCGGGGAGCTTGCTGGGTTGAAAAGGCTGCGTGCATTTTCTATGCCCGATATGCACACGCTGTGTGAGAGCATTGATCAGGGCATGAAGGAATTCAGGGAGCAGTTCAGGTTCTGCGTAGACGTTCTCAAGGGCATAGGGATAGGCATTGAAGAGTATGAAGCTGCGTTCAGGTTCACGGAAGACTTCTGGAAAGACCATTCCGACTTCATAACAGGCATTGTTTCAAAAGAGCTGAAGAAGCCTGCGCTCATAGAGATGTGGAATTACAGGTATGCTTACTTCGACCCTAAATTTGAATTCAATGTCATAGACTCTGCGGACAAAGCCACGGCGCTTGCGACGGTGCAGATAGACCATGAGAATGGGGAGCGCTATGGCATGAGCTACGTTGACAAAAACGGCAACAAGAAGTATCCGATAGTGCTTCACTGCAGCCCCAGCGGCGCGATAGAGCGCGTCATATATGCGCTTCTTGAACGCGCTGCAGTTGATGAGACGAATAAGAAGATACCTGGACTTCCGCTCTGGCTCTGCCCGACCCAGGTGAGGATTTCTCCCGTGTCTGAGAAGTTCGTTGATGCTGCAATCAGGATAGCCAATGAGCTGTCAAAGAGCGGGGTGAGGGCAGATGTCGACGATACGGATAACACTCTGGGAAAGAAGGTTATGAATGCGGAGAAGGACTGGGTGCCGTACATATGCGTTTTCGGTGAGAAGGAGCTTTCCTCCGGCCAGCTCTCTGTAAGGGTCAGGGGCGAAAAGAAGAACATGAACATGCAGGCTTCTGAGCTCATCGACAGGATAGGCTCGGAGACGCTTGGGATGCCGAGGGCGCCGCTGACGGTAAACATGCTTCTTTCAAAGAGGCCGACCTTTGCCTGAATGCTTATATCTTGCCAGACTCCTTGGTGTAAAGGACCATGTTGCTGTACCTCTTGTTCAGCTGGTTCGCCTTTATCCCGTATATCGCCCTTATCCTCTTCTGCTGCGCCAGTTCCAGAAGCCTCTGCGTTATCACGCCGTCGAGCACTATGCCGTATATGTTGTTTGCTTCCTGCACTGTTACGAGCAGCTCCCTTATCGGCATCTCTTTGATCACATTGCCTGTGCTGTCGTAAAGCCTTGATCTCAGGGTTCCTGCCAGCTCATCAAGCCCATTTGAGAGCTGTGATAGTATCATTGATTCAAGCGCAGGCGCGGGCTGCTCTTCCTGTGCCCTGGCGTCGGTTATTCCTGCGTCGCCCTCTATCATCGGCAGTTCATCCTTGTCCTCGTCAAGCGAGGATATGCCAGGGCTTTGTTGTTCAGGTTCATGGACAGGTTTTGGAACTGTAGAGACAGGCGCAGGCGGCGGTGGAGGCGGAGCGCGCTGCTCATGCTGCACCCTTGCCTGCTCGTGCCTCTGGTGCTGCGTGCTGTTCTGGAGCTGCGGCCTCGCGTTGAGGTACTGGTCTATCGGAATCCTTGACCTTAGCGCCTTTATTATCTCCTTCCTTGTGAGATCTTCAACTTCCTTTCCGTCAGGCGCCTTTGCAACAAAGTCCACTTCCGCGACATTGAGCAATGACCTTATTATCAGATCCCCACCCCTGTCTCCGTCGACGAATATCGTCGATTCCTTTTCCCTTGCCAGGCTTATTATCGTCTTAGGTATGTTCGCAGCTGCGCCGCCTACGGCGATTGCGTTGGCTATGTCGTTCCTCAGCAGCGTCAGCACGTCAGCCCTGCCTTCTACTATTATCACCTCGTCGCTCTTCGTTATCTCAGGGCCTGCAGGCAGGTTGTCAGGGCCGTATGTCGATATCTCGCTTATCCTCAGCTCCGACTGCACTACTTCAGATATCTCCCTGCTGTCAGGGATTTCCGTACTCATCAGTATCTTGAGCAGCTCCTTCGCCCTCACCAGCACCTTCCTCCTCTTTTCCGACCTTGTGTCCTCTATCTTGTCAACGGAGAACCTTGCCTCGTACGGGCCGACCCTGTCTACGGATTCTATCGCGGCAGCGAGTATGCATGTCTCTATACGGTCCAGAGACGCAGGAAGGTGCAGTTTTCCATAGCTCTTGTTCGAAGATTGGGAAACGTCTATCTCTATCCTCCCTATCTTCCCGTTCTTCTGCAGCTCCCTCAGGTCGAGCTCGCTTCCCAAAAGCCCTTCTGTCTGCCCGAAGACCGCTCCGATTATGTCGGGCTTGTCTACCACTCCGTCGATGTTGAACTTCGATTCTACCATGTATTTTACTATCTCAAGATATGTCTTTGCCATATTTTCACCTATTCAGGGCTTCCGCGACAGGCTTGCAGAGCTGCTCCACAGATGTTATGTTCAGCATGCGCTGAAGCCTTGTCCCAATGACTGTGTCCATGTCCATCGACCCGTCGATCTCAAGGAGCTTGCCTATCAGCGCCTCTTTTCTCTGGATGCCTCTCCTGTCATCGTCCATCAGTATATAGACACGGCCTTTGCCAGTTATTGGTCTGCGGCTTATGCTTCCTTCAGGAATAGCGCTTATGCCAAGGCTTGCCAATGCCTTCACATCGTGCTTGCCTTCTACTATGACAGTGCCGCTGGCAAGCTCTTCCAATATCCTTGAAACTGCCCTGCTTCTCCTGCCGCTCTTTTCCACTTTATCACAAGGAATAGTTGCAGAGCAGACTAATGCCTGCGCAAGCGACTGCCGCCTGGGACTGCTCGCTCAGGATATCTTCCTGTCGACGAAATATTGAGTATCAATTTTACACCGCTTTATGCAACTTATTCTAAAT
>DAIDAD010000004.1 GCA_027310795.1 Candidatus Micrarchaeaceae archaeon
GTATTAGATTATATCCAAGCCCGTCAACGACCATGAAGATCTTCTTGCTTTTGTCCCCTATGCGCCTGCTCCTTTTTGTATATACCTCTTTTAGGATTTCCATGTTGCTGTTCTTGTAATCAGGGAACGAGAGCCCTTCGTCCTTCAACTGGGTAGTTATAGAATGCATAGTATCAGTTTATTGATAATTTATATATTGGTTTCGCTGCAGTGCAGGATTTGATTTCAGGTCACCTGACCAGCTTGGTTGCCGCACTGCTCTTTTCAAAATAGGTATCCTTTCTTGAAAGCAGCTTTATTGCATCCATAGGAATGACCTTGTGCGCCGCATTGCTCAGCGCTTCCGCGAACATCTTTGGCGTTTCGTTCCTGAACGCATTGTTGAATACTGCAGAATCTGCGTTTACTTTTTTTGCATAATCATCTATTAAAGAGGCTAGCTGCAGCTCCCTGCCCCTTGCAGCTGCGCGGAACGCGTGCCCGCCTTCGACCGAGTTTACGTAAAGGGCTTTTTTGCCATCGACCGTGGCGAGCGCGCATATTGCAATCCCGTCAGGACTACCTTTTTCCATTGAAACTGCATCGGCTCTGCCTAATTTGAAGTTAATCAGGATAACGGCAGGGTCATTCGCATAGCCAAGGGTCGCCCATTCCTTCCCGCCTTTTGGAAGAAACGAACAGCACGCAGTCTCCTTTGCAGATATTGCCAGCGCATTTGCCTTTTTGTCAACAGTGTAAGCGGTTATCAGCACCCTGCTCCCTTGGATCTGGGCTATGGCCCTTGTGCCCATGACTGTCTCAGGGGCAAAGCCCTCCCTGCGCATGTATTCACGGGCCTCTGCCGCGCTCAGGCTGCGCATCAGCAGGAATTTATCTATCTGCTCTGCGCATTCCGATATGTAGCCGGTCCCTGCCGATATCAGGGCTGTCTTCTCGTTCATGGAAAGCATTTTGACGTTCCTTATCCCGTGGTCTGAAAGTTTGCTGTCAAGCTTTCCTACGGCGTAGCCTTCCTCTGAAAGCATTCTGTCAAGCTCTTCCCTGCCTGAAGAATGAGAGTATATTGACATTATTGATACGTACCTGTAAGGTTCATAGCTTCTTTTTTCAATAGCAGCGCTTGCTGCTTTTATGAAGCTTTCGTCGTATGATATGCATGATATCCGCATCGCCTCTGCGCCGTGCGCTTCATTTGCCATTTTCATGTAGTACACCGCAGTCTCCCTTGGCATTGCGCTCCTCTCAAGGGCGTTGAGGAGCAGCCCGGTGAGTCTGCTTCCGCAGGCTTCATAAAAAGAGGACATCTCTTTCCCGGTGAGCAGCTCCGGCATGCCGGGCTTTGCTGCTGTAATGAAGAAGCTGTCCGCAGAGTACGGATCGGTATTTTTCAGAATATTTACCGCCCTTTTGTTGATCACCGTTTCGCTGGTGAGCTCATCAACGGCATGCGTCTCCTCAATCACCTTGAAGTAGACTGCTGCCCTTTCCCTTCCTATCCTCTTTGCGAATCCGAGTACTCTGTCGGATGCGATTTCTTCCACCCTTCCTGTGCTCTCCGCTGCCCTGAAAAAGCCCCACGCGGTGTCCGGACCGGAATGCTTAAGGAAGTTCATTAACCTCTGCGCCATATGGCTGTTTTCAGACACAAGTTTCAGGGACTGGGCGCTGCTTAGCGCTTCCAGCGTACTTGCTGCGCATTCGCTCCCTATCCCTGAAAGAAAGCTGATTACTTTCTCTGATGTCAATATATCAATTGCGCCTGTGTTTGATACTGCTTCAAAAAAGTTTGACGCAGCATATGGCCCTATTCTCTTTATGAAAGACGCAATTCTTGGAGCGGCAGGTTCTACACTATGAGAGTTTCTGCCTGTTTCTTCTACAATATTAGGCATGCTGACTTGCTGCTGTGCAGAGGCGCAGGCATGCACAGCGCCTGCTGCCTGTCCATAAATCACGCTGGCGCCTTCGTTTTTAATGTTGTCATCCAACAACTCGCCTTATAGACAGGAAGATTAATACGCAATTATAGTTGCATGGCACGTATTTAAATCATACTCATGCCTGGCGTAATATGACATGTGACTTGCGTCCGATGCTTCTTCTGTGCTTTGCGCTCTTCCTTATGTCACTTCACGTTGAAGCTCGCGTACTCAGCATTTATCGTTGCAGATGCAGACTCGTTTCCGAAGTTCTGCATTGTTATCGAGTACTTGCCTGGCAGCAGGAATATTGTCATGTTGGCGCTATTCTGATGGTAGCCTTGTACAATCCAGTAGTAAGGCTGCCTTGTGCCTGAGAAAGCCGTAGGGTATGGGAATATTGATGTAGAAGTGCCATTTTGTATGACAAGAGCCGTGACGTTCGACCTGTTTGCAACAAACGATATATGCAGGTATCCCGGATACTGCTCGGTGAAGCTGATTGAATTGTATCCTGTCTGAAGCCCTGTAGCATTCGTTGTTGTTGCGCCCATATGAACAGTATAATTGGAGAATGTTGAGCTAAACACAGGCGTTGTAAGATTTGCATACACTTTAGCAAGCGCAGCGCTTGCGTTTGATGAGTTTGCTACAGC
Organism: Candidatus Micrarchaeaceae archaeon; assembly: GCA_027310795.1. Lineage (GTDB taxonomy): Archaea > Micrarchaeota > Micrarchaeia > Micrarchaeales > CABMGC01 > JAKAUU01. The sequence continues at coordinate 2,576 of DAIDAD010000004.1, forward strand.
GCTATATTTTATCAGAAGGTTTGCATAGCTCTGGTTGAGGCTCATGTATGCCAATTCGTTCTGCACAAGCTCATTTGACTTTGTAACGCTGTTGTTAAGCTCATATGCTGCAAGCAGCAGCGCTATTATGAAAAGGATTGTCACGATATATATGGCACTCAGATTGTTCATATTGTCATCTCAAATATCATGGGCATAAAATAGTGATTGGCCCATTCCCGCTGCTATGTATGGTCACTCCTGCGCTGCAGCATGTGCCTGTTACTTTTGCCGTCATGCCACCATGAAAGACAATATAATCTATGCCAACAGGACTTAAGTAGAACGACTTGCAGTATTCGGTAGGGAGGTACGCGATTGTGGTCGGAGGGCCGGATGTTGTAGTAGAGGTTGATGTTGAAGAGGTGGAGCTTGAGCTTGTTGTCGATGTAGTGGTTGATGATACAGAGGTTGTTGAAGAGGTGCTGGTTGTTGTAGATGTTAGTGTCGTAATCGTTGTCGATGTGAGTGCTATCAAATACTGCTGCGTTGTCGCTCTTGAGATGAATGTGCCTTTGTAGACCTGCACCTGCTCCGGCTGGCAGTTTGCGATCACGCCGTTGGGGCATATCGTTGAATTTAAGTACATCGTGCCTGTGAGCGGAGTGCCAGGCTGCACATAAGAGGCAAGGTCAAGCTTGCATACGACGTAGCTTCCCGATGGGACCAATATGTTTGCTGGCTCGCAGGATGCTGATGCATTGCCATATGAATCCGTCGCAACTTTCATTGTAGGGTTGAGCAGCGGAGACTGCTGCGAATTGGTTATCACAAACGTGAGAGAGGTAAGGCTGTTGTATGAGGTAACGATGAGACCTCTGCAGTTTGCGCCGAAGGAGAAGCTGCACTGGTTGGGCGCAGCTGAATTAGGGACTCCTATGAAGTAATACAGAAGAATCAGTATCACTGCAAGGATAAGTATGGCCCAGCCGTATGAGGTTATGAATTCGAATGCGGCCTGGACCTTTGCCTTTCTTTTGGGTGTCTTTCTAGCCGAATTCCTTCCTGGTTCAGCGGATGGCATTGAGCCGGAGTTCATCCTATCGCTTTATATCTGGCAATACAGGTATTTAAATATTTTCTATTTTTCAGAGATGGATTGCGTACGTGTTCTTGTATACCTTCTTGCCGCTCCTGTCCTGCCCAGAGAGCGTATATGACATTTTCGGATAGAGTTTGTAATAGGCGACGAACTCGCTTGCAAGCCTCTTGCTGCTCAGGTAGAGGTCTATGCCGCCGTCCTTGCTCTCCATTTTAGATATGAACTCGTTGTTCCTTTCAAATAAAGCCTCTACGTGCCTTATCACCTTGCTTATCCTGCTCGAATCGCCCCTCAGCTGGAACATCGCTTCGTAATAGTTGCACTTTATCTTGTAGCACCTTTCGCAGAGCGCCTTCACGTGCTTCAGCTTTATCCTCTTTTCCACAGACAGCCTGCCATCGCCCGTGTCTTCGGATATGTACACAAGCACCTCCTTTGGGCTGCGGCCCATCAGCTTTATGTCCTGCTTCCTGAAAAGCTGCTGCACCGCCTTTTCCAGTGAATTATCGTTCTCTGCTGTGAACTGGCCCTTGACCCTTATCTTTAAGCACTCCTTGCACCTTGTTATCTCTATAGAGTCTGCAAGCGCTTCGCTGAATTTCTTCCTTGAGCACTCCTCGCAGAAGCTGCCGTAGAACCTGAGCTCTGCGCTCGACCTGTTGCATGTTGGGCAGTACTTTGGCATATGCTTAACCTGAATAATGCTTTGATATTATCGCGCCGTATGTGGGCCTTGTTAGGAATGCGCCGAGCAGCGCACCTATTATCGTCGACTCTGAAAAGCCTATGACTGTTATAAGCGATGTGGTGAAGAACAATGGCAGCATCGCTATCACAAGGAGCGCTGCGTCAGCCCAGACGATGTAGAACGCGTCGCCCAGCCTTGTCTTTATCATGCTCTGGTCCGAACCGTGCGCTACCAGCAGTTCATCAGTTATTATAATCTGCGCGTCGACGCCTGTGCCTATCACCGCTATTATTCCTGCAACAGCCGCAAGGTCTATGGTGCCTATGAGCCCTATTATCGATAATATTATGAACAGTTCGCCGAACGTTGTAAGAAGTATTGGAAGGACGAGGAAGAGCTTCCTGTACCTTAATACGATTATCGCGCTTATCGCGAATACGGCTATTATGAGCGCTATGAAGCTCACGGATTCAAACTGCGTGCCTATCGTAGGCGGCGTTATTGTAGGCGAGCCCACTATGACAAGAACGGGAAGCGCACCGCCCCGCAGTATGCTCGATATCGTCTTCGACTGGTTTGATGCATATGCTATCTTCGCGGGAAGTGAGAGCAGCGTTGTCGGAGCTGCGCCTGTTATCACATAACCTTGGCTTATGTTTCCGTTCGTCACCCCAGGGTTCAGAATAGGCGCAGACAGAAGGCCAACTGCGAGCCATGTATTGACCACAAGAACCTGCGCGCCTGTAAGGTTGCCTTGGACTGCGCCTATCGAAGGGGTCATGTTCTGAACTGTCTGGAAGTCAAGCGTGTAGTTCAGCGAATTTGCTGCATTTATTATCTGCTGCGGTGTGTTCTTTGCGAGTATAAGCGTGGTGTATGAATGCCTGCTTGCATTGAGGAATGAGATTATGAATGTGCTGTTCTGCCCGGAGCTGAACGTCTTTACAGGTATCGTCCTTCCTGTGAGAAGAAGCGCGCTCTGAAGCGCTGATATCTCCTCTGCCTGCGATACGGTGAGGCTTATGTTGTGGCTGAGTATCGATGAATTGATTAGCAGTATCGCAGACGAAGGCCTGTCGAGGAAGAAGTATATGGGCTTGTTAGCCTGGCCGAAAGCCGCTTTTGCGAAGGTCTCTGCGGCCTTCTGGTTTATGTAGAAGTTGACCTGCCATGTGACGTTTCCATTAGATGCTATCGGCTGGGCGGCGCCTACGCTGCCTGAAAGTATAGATGAGCCGTTTATAGCTTCCTTGCCGTTCACAACTCCCTGAAAAATGCCCTGGCTGTTGATTATTGCGACTGTGCTGTTGATCTCTGATGGCGATACTGTCGGTATCTCAACGTTGACCTGGGAATCGCCTATTCCTGTGACCTGTATCTGCTTCAGTCCGAAGGTGGAGAGCCTCTGCTGAAGTATGCCCGTTATAGTCGCCATTTCAGAAGGGTTGACCGCATGCTGCAGCGTTATGGGTATCTGCGTGCCCCCTGCAAACTCTATGCCGAGGTGCAGCCCGTAATGGAAGTCGAGTATTGCAAGCAGCACAACTATTGCAAGCAGGAGGATTATCCTGAAATCCTTTAAGTATTTCGCTATCGCCATCAGATCTTCCTCTTCTTCCTCTTTGCATAAAGCAGTATCATGGGCGCATTGCCGAGCCATGTCGTTATCAGGTCGCCTATGAGCCCGAAGAGCACGACGCCTGCAATCTCGTAGTATGTCGGCACGTACTCTATAAGCGAAACAGCGAACAGCACACCGAATGAGAGTATTGCGGCTGTGGTCATGGTAAGGCCCGTCTTGAACGATGAGTATGCGCGGTCTTCAGGCGTGCCCTCGCTCCTTTTTAGGATGCGTATTCCTGCGAGCACGTCAGTGTCTATGGAATAGCCGAGCAGCATAAGGAGCCCAGCAATGCTGGTGACGCCCATCGGTATCTTGAATATAGCCATTGCGCCCAATGCCACTATCATGTCGTTTGCAGCGCCGAAGACTATGGCAAACGATGGTATTATGCTCCTGAATATTATGAGCACGACTATTGAAATGAGTATGAACGCGATTATTATTATCTGCTCTACAGTGCCGAGGAAGTACTGCCCCTGAAGCGCGGAGACCTGCTCATATGAATAGGAACTGAATGGAAGTATGGAGTGCAGCGTGCTGATGACCTGGTTCTTGTAGACTGCGCTTGCATTTGCGTAAGATGACTGCGCAAGCGCGAGCATCGCGCTTGGATCGCTGCTGTTGAAGCTTGCCGTTCCTATGAACGGCTTGAGTGCAGCAAGCTCCGCGGAGAGGCTTGATGCCATGCTGCGCAGATTCGATGCCGCGGCTGCAGAAGAGCTGTTGCGTAGCGCAAGGAGCGTCGCGTTCGAAGGGCTGTGCTGCAGCGCTATAGTATAATTAGTGTAATTGACTATGTATGCGCTGTAGTTTGAATTGTAGGAGTACAATGCTATCAGATAGTTCTCTGCATCGGACAAAGACCTGTTAGCGGCTATTGTTATGCCTATTGTTCCGGTGCTCTTCACAATTGTCGGAGCAGGGGTATTCAGCTTTGAGGTTATAAGCGATGCAATCTGTGATGAGCTCATTGTCGTATTTGACTGGAGCACCATGCTGATCCCGCCGCCCAGGGAGGAGTCGAGCACTATCCCCTGCGAAAGGTATATCGATACCAGCATCAGCGCTATAGGTATGATGATGAAGAACTTTATGTTCTTGTGATAGTATATGTTAGGTATCTTCATATGCATTCGAACCATTCAAACCATTTGAAGGAGTTGTTCAGCCGTACTTCTTCATAAACTTGAGGTGCAGCGACTCTACAAGGCCAGATATTATGAACATCGCGGCGAAGAGCAGGACAGCAATCCCGAAGAACAGGTTCAGCGACAGATTTAGTGCCCCGTAGTAGACAAGTATAACGCCTATTATGAATGCATATATGCCCCAGTACAGCTTCCTGAAGACATGCCATGCATGCTGCCTCTCCCTGTAATGGAGCATGCGGTTCATTAGAAGCTCTGGGTCGACTACCACTACCTGTTTTTTAGCTGAAGCATTCTCTGACTTTGGCATTTAACCACAGATTATTATTGCAAGTATCTTTTTAATATATTCCTATACCTTATTTAGTGCTGCGCATGCGCGTTTCTTTGTTCCTGCGCAGTATACGCATATGGTCTGCCAATTGCAATGGGTTGGCTGCTGGTATTATTATGCTCATAGGCATCATCGGTGCGCCCAACAAGGGCAAGTCCACGATATTCTCCGCGCTTACGATGAACGAGGTGCAGATAGCGGACTATGCTTTTACAACTGTAAAGCCGAACCTTGGGGTCGCATACGCAAGGAAGAGATGCGTTGAAACGGAGCTTAATACAAAGTGCATGCCGAGGAACGGGCTGTGCAAAAACGGGATGCGCATGCTGCCTGTGAACATGATTGATGTTGCCGGCCTCGTCCCTGGCGCGCATCTTGGAAAGGGCATGGGCAACCAGTTCCTCAACGACCTTGCAGGCGCAGACCTTCTCATGCAGGTCGTCGACCTTAGCGGCGAAACTGGCATCGACGGCACAGCAGCAGAGAGCGCAGACCCATCTGAAGATGTGCTCATGGTGAGGAAGGAGTTGACGGAATGGCTTGCAGGCATTATAGAGAGGCACATGCGCCAGCTCTCGAAGAATGCCGATGCTGTTTTAGGCATCCATGGGATAATTTCAGGGTTCAAGGCGACCCCAGGGCAGATAAAGCAGGCGATAGATTCCGCTTCATTGACTTCAGGCAGCATAAACTGGAATAAGGAAGAGTGCCTGAGATTTGCAGAGAAGCTGCTTGCGCTCTGCAAGCCCATGATGATAGCCGCTAACAAGATGGACAAGGCAGATGAGAAGAAGCTTGCTGAATTGAGGGGCAAGCTGAAGGGATACGAAATTGTCGCATGCTCAGGCGCCATCGAACTGGCCATTAGAAAGGCGGAGAAGGCAGGTCTGCTTGCTTATGACATGGAGACCAGGGCGATGGAAAGGAGAGGCAGCCCGAATGCGGAGCAGGCCCGTGCGATAAGCTCCATTGAAAATTATGTGAAGGCGCATGGAGGCACTGGAATAAGCGGGCTTCTTCAGACTGCAGTCTTCTCAGTGCTCAAGAAGATAACAGTATACCCTGTAGAAGATGAGGGCAGGTTCACGGACCACTTCGGCAACGTGCTCCCCGACGCTGTCCTTATGGACAATGGTTCCACAACTCTGCAGCTTGCAGAAAGGATACATACCGATATTGCAAAGGGCATGAAGTACGGGATAGACGCAAGGAGCAAGCTGCGCATACCAAAAGATTATATTCTGAAGGATGATGATGTAATAAAGATCGTATCCATAAGGTGAACAAGTGGCGAACGCAGTTTCGATAGTGATACCCACCCTAAATGAGGAGAAGAACATTGCAGCGGTGATAAGGGGCATACGCAGGAACATGCATGAGAAGAGATACGAGATACTGGTCGTCGACGGGCATTCAGTGGACAAGACCGTAGAGATAGTAAAGGGCATGGGCTGCAGGGTGATATACGACAATAAAGGCAAGGGATCCGCGCTTAGAAAAGGTTTTGGCGCAGCGAACGGCGTGATAATCGTGTCTATGGATGCTGACCTTTCGAATGAGCCGAAGGAGCTGAACCTTCTCGTGGAGAGCATACGCATAGGCTACGACGTCTGCATGGGTTCGAGGTTCATCGTCGGCGGAGGGAGCGAGGACATCTCAGGGATAAGGATATTGGGAAACAAGTTCTTCGTGTCCCTTGTAAACCTCGTGTACGGCTCAAGGTACAGCGACATGTGCTACGGCTACAGGTCTTTCAGGAAGAGCGCGATAAAGAGGCTCAGGCTTAAAGAAGACGGTTTTGGCATAGAGACCGAGATAAACATAAAGGCGGTCAAGGCAGGCATGCGCGTAATAGAGATACCGAGCACTGAGAAGAAGAGGGAGGCGGGCGAGGCGAAACTGCGGACATTCAGGGACGGCTACATAATACTGAGGACGATACTGAGGAACATCAGATGAGCCTTATCCGGTTCCGGCTGGCGCTATTGAGCTGAATATCGAGGCTATTACGAGAGACACTACGAAGTAGATTACCACGCCTATGAGTATGAACAGGGGCAGATACCTGACTCCTCTTATCATTTTTCCCGATGCGATTGCTGATACTATGAAGGAGCACATGCCCGTTATGAGTATTATCGATGCAATCGAGAAGTCCTGATATGCCCCAAGGGTGACCTGGGGCGTGCTGAATTTCAGGAATGATATCCCTGCAGAGGGCACGCTGGAAAGCGCGTTCAGCGAAATCTTAGACCATACCTCAAGCGTAATCTTTATCATCACGCTCGTCATGGCGAAAAGGACCGGCGCGGCAACGAGAGCCGCAAAGGCTATGAAAATGGTGTACATGAACAACTGCCCTGACACTTCCTTCTGGATTATGTGCTCGTTCCTCAGGTCCTTTGCAATCTGCTTCAGCAGGTCTGTCATTCCCCCGCCGTATCTCTCAGCTTCCAGTATCATGCGTATCGTCCTTTTCAGCTCCTGCGACCTGTACCTCGAGGTGAACTGCGTCAGGACGCTGTCCATCGATTCACCGGAATACAGCTGCTTGCCCATGAGCTTCACCTCGTCGTTGAAGTGCTTGAATTCAGGCCTCTGGACTATTGTCATCGCATTTGTAAGCGCAAGACCGCTCCTCACGTTCGCTGCAGTAAGGTCGAGATACAAGGGCAGTATGTTCTCGACAAAGCTCTTCCTCTGCTCTATCTTGAACTCTAGTGTCGCGTACATGATGAGTATCAGCATGCCGCCTGCCATTATGCCGCCGAGGAATGCGAGCGCAATGTTGATCTGCACATACAGGACGAGCACGGCCGACACCACTACGAGCGCTACAGCGAACCCTATTATCGCTATCTCCATTATCGTGTTTGCGCTTGTGTTCATGCCTGCTAGATCCAGTTCTGTCGAGACGAACTTTGACACATCTCTTCCAAGCAGCCTCTCGAATACAACCATTGACATAAGAACACTATGAAGCGTATACAGGCCTTGAAGACCTGATCATGTTTAGGAACACGAGCTGCAGGAAGGTTATGCCCACGAAAGCGAGCAGCAGCGTGGTGTCGTTTATCGTTATTATGCTGATGAATGTCGTTATTATAGTAGCGACCGCTATGCCCATGCTCGGGAATATTATGCCGAAGAGCATGTAGAACATCGCAAGCGCGTTGAGCCTCTGTCCGTACCTCCTCAGTTCTATGACCCTTTCCTGGCTCACCTCGTCTATCGCTTCCTGCAGTGCGCCTATCACGTCGGCTCCCGCCTTTATGCTGGTGCTGCTCTGAAGCATTATCCTGTTGAATGTCGGCGACTTCGTCTTTTCGCAGACCTGGTCGATCGCGGTGTCTATGGGCGTGCCGAGCTGCACAATCTCTATTATCCTTCCGAATTCTCTGCTGGCTGCGCCGTATCCCGTACTTACTGTCACTATTGCATTGTACAGAGGCATTCCTGAACGCATCGCTATTATCATGTCCCTTGTCGCGAAAAGAACGTCGCGTTCTATCTCCTTCCCTGAGTTCCTCGCCTTCTTGACAGGGTACAGCAGGAGGTTGTTGAATATCATTATGTATGCGGAGAAGCCGACAAGAAGCGCAAGCAGTATGCCTACCGCTGGGTTAATGGTTGTGAAGACCATGAGCGCTATCGCCACTGCGGCTGTCGCTGCGGCTGCAGCGATTATGGATATGTAGAGTATCCTCTGTATGAATGAATAGGGAGTGCCCTTCATGGACTGCTCCCTCATCGAAATCTCAAGGTCCTTCTGCTTGTCTGCTATTTTTTTAATCCGTGCGTCGAGGAATCCTGGCGCCTTCTTCTGCGGTTTCTGCACATTCTGTTTCTTGAATATCTCCAATGATTCTGCCTGTCCTTTCTGCGCAGGCTTCTGCTGCAGCTGCCGTCTCGCCTGCTGGACAGCCTGCTGCTGTGCAACAGCCTGCTGCATAGGCTTCTGCGGCTGCGCTGTCCCTTGGGGCGCAGCCTGCTGAGCCGATGGTGAACCGTATATGGGCTTCGGCTTCAGCTTGAAGAAGAGGAACTTCTTGGGTTTTGTGAAGCCTATTATCTGCCTGAGCTCCGGCTGCTTAGGCGGCTTGCGACCAAGGCTCATCCTGCCACACCCTTGCCTGAGGCGAGCTTGCCCATAACTTCTTTAAGCCTCTGCATGCGTATCTCGCGCATGCGCTCCTCGAACCCGCTTGACGCCGGCTGCTCATTCTTTGAATACTCGTAAAGGGCGTATGCTTCGCTCGCCACTATCTCCAGTTGCTTCTTGTTGAATGCGTTTCTGTCCATCCCTGCGCTTACCTTAGTCAGTTCGTCTATCTGGTCGTGCAGCGACAGGCCGACAATCACGGATTTGAATGCAGGCGCTGAAGGCTTCTGCTGCACTGCAGCCTGCGGATGTGGTTGTTGCTGCTGTACTCTAGGCTGCGCCTGCGGGACAGGGGCTGGTTTCTGCGCCGCAGTTTTCTGTTTCCCCTGCGGCTGCGGCCACGGCACTTTGAAGTTTATCTTGGGAAGCACTATCTTTGAAGCCGCTCCTGCTGTCGCCTGCTTCAGCTCCTCTGCTGCCGCGGCTATTGTCCTTGACTGTTGCAGGACTGGCTGGAAAGGATTCTTCGTCTGGGGCTTTGTCTCCTGCGTTTGAACGTTCTGCGCGACCTGCCGTGGAGCCGCTTGCTGCGCAGGCTTCTGCGGCTGCTGCACCTCAGGCTGCTGTACAACAACTTGTTGCGTAGGCTTCTGCGGCTGCTGTTCTGGCCGCTGTGGCATTGGCCGCTGTTGCTGTTGAGGATATGGAATTGTCGGAAGGGCCTGCATGCTTGTTATCGATCCTATGAGCTTTGCTGCTTCGGCGTCGTTCTGCTGCCTTGAAAAAGTCGTCAGTTTAATCTCGTTATTTATCGCTTTTGTGACGTTTATCGTGAATTCGGCCTTTGCTGGCTGCCCCGCCTCGAGCTGCTTAATCAGCTCTACCGCACCATCATAGTCCATGATAGGTTTAGCGCATTATGTTATTATAAATATTTCCGAATGGCATGCTGCTGTTTTTGATAAGGATGATTTCATGGGAGCTGGTAGTTGCCCACCTCGAGACTGCCTGTGAATGAGTTGTTGTATATGTAGCCATTGTTGAGATTTCCGCTGTAGTCGTTTGCATTCCCGTTCAGCGGCCACCAGCCCGCAAGGTTCTGGACCTGCACAGGCACGCCGCCTATGCCTTCCGAGTAAAGGAGCGATATCTGGCCGCTGGAGAGCGATGAGTTGTACACCTGCACGTTCGACAATGAGCCGTTGAACCACTCTGCGCTGCCATAGCCTGTGTACCCGGGAGTTATCGCGCCTATCACAAAGTTCGACGGTACGTACGTGAGGCCGCCGCTCACCATTTCATTACCCACTAGCTGGCCGTTGGCATACCAGTATTTCTGGTTGCCGTTCAGTTCGACTGCGACGAACTCCCACTTGCCAAGCGCACCGCCGGGTATCGGATAGCTCACGCCCGTCCAGTCATTCGAGGTGTCCCATTCGATGCATAATCCGGGGTTGCCTGAAGGAGAACAGGAATGGGGGCCGTTCTGGTAGTCAAGCTTCAGCCCGTACTGGTTCTCCTTGTCCACAACGTCGTGGTATGGCATGCCGTTGGCCATGACCCATGCTGTTATGGTTATCTGTTTTCCGACTATGTTCAACGGGCTTGTCGCATTGTCGGATCCCAGCACAAAGACGAAGTCGCCTTTGCCTTTTGACTGCATCACGTACCTTGGCAGTTCGTTGCCGCACGTCCCTTCAAGGTTCGCCATCGCAGATGTTCCAGGGCCGTAAGGTCTGTAAACGGAGCAGGAGCCGGGCTCTGCCCTTGGCGCAGAGGCGCCTACATTGATGACCCCCAGATAGAAAAGCGCTACGATCACTATGGTTATAATAAGGACGGCCCAGCCGTATGTGGTTACATACTCCATCGCCGTCTGTGCCTCTTCAGGCTTTGGCCTGAAGATCTTTCCATTAATGGCATGCTTTCTGCGGGGCTTGCGGGAAGGCATTTGATTACTGACTAAAAGTGCAAAGATAAGAATAAAAATGCAGGGTTTCAGAAACCGAGGGGCTCCTCAACGAATATGACCCTTATCCTCGAGCCTACGAACTGGTTCTTTATGACAAGCAGCATGTTTACCCGGCTGCCCCTGAAGCCCAGGCTGCGCATCCTCTCGCTCTCTCTGCCAAGCGCATACTCGTCGATTCTCTTCATCGCAGCGCCAATGTCCTTGACTATCTTCTGAGTGCCGGCGACAAGCAGCACTTTTTCCGCTGTGAATGCATATGAAGGTATGTTGCTTCCGCTTGCTGAAGCGATGACAAGTTCGCCCTCTTCCGTCACAGCCTGGACGCTGCCGATTGCAAATGATGCGCCTGTGTTCTTTCTCCTGAAGACGAACCTCTCCTTTTCATCGTTGACCTGGCCAGTGAGCTTTC
>DAIDAD010000050.1 GCA_027310795.1 Candidatus Micrarchaeaceae archaeon
GATATAAAGTGCTTTTTATTCTCTTGAAGTGTTAGCATGAGAAAGGGTTCTCTTGAATTTTGGCCTCATAGAAGGGCTCATCGGCAGATGCCAAGGATGAGGGCATGGCCCGAGTCAGCAGAGCCCTCGTTCCTCGGATTCGCAGGTTTCAAGGCGGGAATGACGCACGTCACGATGGTCGATGATTCAGATTCGCCTTCAAAAGGCAGCGAGATTGCAAAAGCGGTCACGATACTCGAAGTGCCTGAAGTCTACGTTTATGGGATACGCGCATATGCAAAGAAATACCAGTACACGCAGCCCGCATCGGACTATATCGACCAGAACCTCGCAAAGAGGCTTCATATCAAGAATGCCGTAAAAGGCATTGACAAACTCACTGACGCCAGCGCTTTCACTGACGTCACTGCTCTTGCATTCATAGATCCTGCAGTGATCGGAATAGCCAACAAGAAGATAATGCGCATGGAGATAGCTGTCGGCGGGAAGAGCGCACAGGAGAAAGCCGACTTCGTAAAGAAATGGGTCGGCAAGAGCGTAAAGGTGACAGACGTCTTCGGAACTGGCGATTACATAGACGTTAAGGCGATAACAACAGGCAAGGGCTGGGCCGGAGTGGTGAAAAGGTTCGGCGTCGCGACGCAGGGAAGGAAAGCTACGGGAAAGCGCAGGCACGTTGGAGTGCTCGGTGCATGGCACCCTGCAAAGGTCCTCTACACAGTGCCGCATGCAGGGCACATGGGATACAACTACAGGACGGAGCTTAACAAGCGCGTGCTTAAGATAGGAAGCCAGAACGATGCAAAGGATGTGAACGTGAAGGGCGGGTTCCTGAATTACGGCGTCATAAGGAGCGATTACATAATGGTCGACGGCTCAATACCCGGGCCTGCAAAGAGGTTCATAAGAATAAGGAAAGCGCTGAGGAGCACGCATGCGAAGAAGGAGCCGAAGCTCACATACGTCTCTTTGGCTTCAAAACAGGGTTCTTGATATGAATGTTTATGGAATTGATGGAAAAGTAGCAGGGAGCATAGAGCTGCCTAAGCTCTTCTCCGAGAGCTTCAGAAGGGAGGTCGTCCTGAGGGCGATACTCGCCGAGCAGAGCCTGCGCTACCAGCCGAAAGGCAGGAACCTCATGGCAGGGCTTAGGACAACTGCAACATACGTCGGAAATTACAAGAGCTACAGGACTGGAAGGCATATGGGAATAGCGATAAGGCCGAGGGAGAAGCTCGGCGGAGGGGCGATGGGATATGTGCGAAGGATACCGAGCAGCGTGAAGGGCAGAAGGGCGCATGCGCAGAAGATAGAGACGATAACCAGTGAAATGATAAACAGCAAGGAGTACATACTTGCGATTAAGTCTGCAATCGGCGGTTTCAGCGACAATGCCGCAATAAAGAAGGCGAAGGGCTTCGACGGCAGGGAACTTCCAATCATAGTCGACAACAAGATAGAATCGATAAGCAGGACAAAGGACCTTGTTGCGGTTCTTGATGCGCTTGGAATGAAGGTCGACCTCGAGAAATCGCACACGCCGAAGAGCAAGTCCTCGATAAGAAGGAAGGCGCAGAGGAGGTCTTACAGGAGGAGCGCCGTGATAATAGCAAAGGATGCTGCGCTTCTTTCAAGGGCGGGCGGGAACCTGCCCGGCATAGACGTGTGCAGCATAGACGACCTGAGGCTTGAGAAGCTTGCGCCTGGAGGTGAGCCGCGGATATCAATCTGGTCGGAAAGCGCGGTGCACGGCATAGAGTCAGCGGTTTCAGGCACAAGGTTCAGGAAGCTGGTGAACGTATGAAATATTTGCTGTATCCGATAGCGACAGAAAAGGCATTAAATATGATAGAGAGAGACAATATCATACTTTACATTGTTGACAGAAGGGCTGACAAGAAGAGCATAAAGAAGGAATTCGAAGAGGTGTTCAGCGTGAAGGTCAGAAGCATAAACACAGCGCTCACGATGAGGAACCTGAAGAAGGCTTATATAAGGATAGACCCTAAGTTCAGGGCGAGCGACGTGGCGCGAAAGCTGAAGCTCGTATGAAGTTTTGCAATTATCACAAGTGAATATTTATGGGAAAGCGTTTGAAGCAGCAGAGGCGTGGAAAGGGCGGTACGGCATACAGGAAGCCGCCGAACACATTCAAGGCCGACGTCAACTTCAGGGCGCTGTCTAAGCGCGAGAAGATCATGGGAGAGATAATGGAATTCATAGACGATCCAGGGCATTCCGCTCCGCTGATGCGCATAAGATATGAGGATAATTCGGAGAATGTGCTCATAGCTCCGGAAGGGATAAAGATAGGCGACAGGATAGAAGATGGCATCGGCGCTGGCGTTTCCTTGGGAAGCGTGATGCAGCTCGACGCGATACCTGACGGGGTTCCTGTTTACAACATAGAGGTTTCACCAGGCGACGGCGGAAAGATATCAAGGTCTGCAGGCAGCTACGCGACGGTCATGGCGCACTCAGAGGGCAAGGTCACTGTGCTTCTGCCTTCGAAGCGCATGCTCGAGATGGACGGAAATTGCAGGGCTGAGATAGGCGCTGTTGCAGGCGGTGGTTCAAAGACGCAGCCGATAATGAAGGCTGGGAAGAACCATTACATGAAGCATGCGATAAACGCGAGATGGCCTGTGAACAGGGGCGTGAAATCGAACCCAGTGGACCATCCGTTTGGAGGCAAGCAGCACCACAAGGGCGCTTCCAGCATGGTATCGAGGAATGCGCCGCCCGGGGCGAAGGTCGGGCACATAGCAGCGAGGCGCACAGGAAGGAAGAAGAGGGGTTAGTATGGCACGAGTATTCCTGTTTAGAGGCAGGGCTCCGGATGAGCTCAAGAGCATCAAGAACGACGACTTTGCAAAGATGATCAAGGCAAGGCAGAGGAGGTCTTTGAAGCGCATGGGCGTGACCTATCAGGAACTCATCTCGAAAGTTGAAGAGAGCAAGAAAAAAGGGAAGGGCAAGGCCATAAGGACGCATGCACGCGAAGCCGTGATACTTCCTTCGTGGCTAGGGCTGAGGTTTGCGGTGCACAATGGAAAGGAATTCAAGGAATTCGAGATAATCCCTGAGATGATGGGGCACAGGCTGGGAGAGTTCTCGCCTGCAACGAAGAGCGTTCAGCACTCCGCACCTGGAATAAGGGCGACGCGTGGAAGCAAGTTCCTGTCGGTGAAAGGATGAGCAACTACTCTTACAATTTAGACAGGAGCGAAATCGTATTCGCAAAGCTTTACGATATAAACGTCAGTTACAGGAATCTCAATGCTGTCTGCGATGCGATACGCTATCTGAAAGCCACTGACGCAATCGAAGTGCTCGACAATGTAATATCATTGGAGATGCCGATACTTTTCAAGAGGTATAATACGCATATGGGATCAAGGCACGAACTCGGCGGAAGGAAGGGCAAGTACCCTGAAAAGGCTGCGCGGGAAGTGAAGAAGGTCCTCATAAACGCGATGGCGAACGCAGGCAACAAGGGGCTTGACGCTGAATCGATGTTCATAGTGCATGCGTCTTCGAACAAGACCCATATTGAAAAGAGGTACCCTTCAAAGGGCAGCCTTTCGTGGGGGAGGGGAATGTACGGAAGGAGTTCCGTCAACCACAGCGACATAGAGTATGCAAAGATAGAGATCGGGCTGTCTGAAGAGAGCAAGAAGCTGAGCAAGAACATGTCATATTTCATAAAGAAGAACAACAGGAAGGCAGGCGATAAGAACATCAAGAAGGATTCGAAGAAGCAGAAACCTGCGCCTGTGAAAAAAGCGCCGAAGAATCAGAGCGAAGGACTGGCTTTGCCTTCTGTAAGCACCACTGCGAAAGCCATAGAGCCGAAGAAGGAAGCTGTTGCAAAGAATTGATTATATGATAACGCACAAAAAGTTCATAGACGACCTTGTTGTCAAGTCGAACATCTCGAAGTACATGGAGAAGAAGCTGCAGAAGGCGGGCTTCTCAAGGGTCGACATACAGAAGACGCCTGTAATCACGAGAATAACCGCATATGTCACGAACCCCGGCAAGGCTATAGGAAGGGGAGGAGAGACTATAGATTCGCTCACGGACAACATGAAGAAGAAGTTCGGGATAGAGAATCCGCAGATAAGCGTAGTCGAAGTGAAGAACGAGCTGCTTGAACCCAGATTAGTCGCAAGGCGCATTGCAAGGTCGCTTGAACGGGGCAACAATGCAAGACGATTGCTCCACATGACCATAAAGGACATAATAAGCAACGGCGCTATGGGGGCAGAGATAATAGCAAAGGGCAAGCTCGCTGCAAAGGGCGCGCGTGCCAAGACCATAAAGGTCAGGCAGGGCTACCTTCCTAAATCAGGCGACGTTGTCAAGCTTGTCGACGAAGCAAAGGTCGCTTCGTACCCGAAATACGGAGCAATAGGGATACAGGTGCGCATAGTCCAGGCAGGAACGGTCTTCCCTCAAGGGAAGAAGAAGGAGAAGGAGGCGAAGAAGCAGAAGCGCTTCATAGTGGAAGGCGGAGAGGGCGGAAAGGAGGAAATGAAAAGTAATATTAATCAGGAATGATAAGGGATAATCATGAAGATAATGGATGCACGTAAGATGTCTGACGACGAACTCAAGTCAAGGGTAGACGAGCTCAGGCTCGACCTTGGCATAGAGAAGCGCAAGATAGCTTCTACGGGAGTGGCGAGCAAGAAGATAAAGACACGGGAGATGAAAAGGTCCATAGCGCAGGCGCTGACTGTGCTTAAGGAGAGAGGTGCAAAGCTCTAATGGCTGAGATATGTCCAAAGTGCGGATTGCCGAAGGAAATCTGCGTATGCGACATACTTGACAGGGAGACCCTAAAGAAGATAAGGATACATTCGGAGAAGAGGAAGTTCAGGAAGCACATTACGTTTATAGAGGGTCTGACAGGAGATGAG
>DAIDAD010000051.1 GCA_027310795.1 Candidatus Micrarchaeaceae archaeon
TTATATATCTATTCATAAGACAACCTCTATTCTGAAACACGCCGCTGCCTGGCAAGGAATGCGATCTGATTTATCGCATTTTCGACGCACGGCCTCACCGCGTTTTTCAGCTCCTTTGCCAGCTCCTCTGCAGGAAGTACGAGCATCTTTTTCATCGATTTCTCAGCGTCGAAACCATTAGACGCGTATATGATTGTGGCGATGTCTGTGCCAAGCTCGTATAAGTATGAGGGCGCGGTAAGGTCCTTGTATGCGTTTTTCCTCTGTTCTGGAACTGCGAATTCGTATGAGATGTCGGATACGGAGTGCATCCCAAAATCCTTATGAAACATTTTGCCAAGTGCGTGCGGGATTATTGAATGCTCTGCCTTCTCAACGCCCTTCTTCGCAAGCCTGTACGCGCGCGGAAGCATCTCCACGACATAACTCCAGCCTCCATCGAAATACGCCTTGTATATATCGCTTATCAAGTTGAGCGGGCTGGTTTTATTGTGAGACAGGTGCGCTCCGCCGACAAAATTTGCGCACCCTTCATTGAATGCTAATGCTGCGTCAAGCTTCCTCGTAATTCCGTCTGTCAATGTTGCTTTTTCATCGAGCCATTCCCAGTCTGCCTCGCCCAGTACGGCACGTCTCATGAAATGGACGAGCTCGTGACCCAGCACATTACGCATCATGCTGAAGCTTAAGCCGTCATTTATAAAGATCGTGTTTATCTGGGGCATGTATGTCCCAGCCCTGTTGATTATTATTAGATTTGCCTGTTGTCCCAGATCGATTATGCTGCTGTCATAATGAACTATGTTAGGCATCTGGTGCTTTGTGCCTGCCACTCTGTTGTAATCCTGGAGTATCTCTGTTGAAGCTGTTTGTATGAACTTCCTTATTGTGCTTGGCATTCAATACACCTTTGCGTCTTTCTTTAGTGTCTTCGCATCTTCTTTCCGCCGCCGTAGAAATACGGCCTGTTCTCTATCGCTGACATTATGTCCTTTCCGACGTACCACAGTTTCTGCGGCGGCTCATGGCCAAGGAGCGCCTTCATGAACCCGTAGTGCTCCGCCCTGTCCTGGCGCACCCATGATTCTATGGCCTTTAGCGTTGAATGCGTTGTCATCGGATGTTCGATGGCCTTCATGTATATCTCTTTTACAACTCCGTTCTGAGAATCGCTCAGTTCGTTTGAAATGCTTATGCTCCTTGCGCACTTCACAGCATCGTCAAGCGCCTTTGCGTTTGATTCATCATTTATTGAGCTGCGGAGCAGAGTCAGCTGCGTGCTGAGGTCGTGCGCCTCGTCAAACCCTTGTATTGGAATATGCTTCTTTATCATACCAGCCATCACTTCTGCTACTTATTCTGCATTTTTTCCTATTTAAACAACACCATTATGCGCAATTAATGCCAAAATACTGGTTTTTTGGTACCATAAGATATAACTGCCTTTGCCATGCGCTGCGCGCGCTGTCACCTGTTCGTCTTTCATCTATGCCATATACGACGCTTTTAAAAAGGTGTACAACAGCTTCTATGCTGTTGATTGAATGGCTTTGAAGAACAAGGTCGGCATAGATGCTATAGCTGTGTATGCGCCTGTGCTGCGGCTGTCTGCTGGCGAGCTTGCGAAGGCGAGAGTCAATGGCACCGGAAGCGCAGAGGAGCTGAGGCTTAAGTACGAGAAAGGACTTGGCGTTAGGTCCATAGCTGTCGCAGACGCGGACGAAGACGCTGCAAGCATGGCAGCAACAGCGATGATGAAGCTGATGAGAAGGGCGGAAATAGGTCCTAAGGACGTTTCGGCTGTGTTCGCCGCGACTGAAAGCTCATTCGACAATTCAAAGCCGATATTCACTTATGTCATGGATGCGATTGAGATGAGATACGGCTCAGGCTCGACCATGCACATACGCACAGACGAGAGGAAGTTCGCGTGCGTATCAGGAATGGGGGCGATAGAGGATGCGCTGAATTACGCTGCAGTCAAGGGAAAGGCGGTCATAGTCGTGACTTCGGACATAGCGAAATATGAATTAAGGTCTGCAGGAGAACCTACGTCAGGAGCAGGAGCGGCTGCGCTGCTCATAAGGCCGAATCCTTCCATTCTCAGCATAGACCCTCTGGACATAGCATATGCGAGCAAGAACGAATATGATTTCTTCAAGCCCTTTGTCAACGGGAAGGAATCTGTGATGTTCGGCAAGGAAACCCCGGTAGTCAACGGCCATTATTCGCAGTATGTGTACATGTCGATGACATACAAGGCATATGAAGAACTGGAGAAGAAGCTTGCTGAGAAGGGCGAGAACCCGGCGCACGCCGAGTACTTCGTTGCGCACGTGCCTTTCCAGAAGATGGCGCAGAAGGGCTTTGCGCTCTTCCTTGCACATAATCTCAGGGAGAACTATCCTGAGGAATGGAAAAAGGCTACGATTGAAATGGGTCCGAAGATAAACCTGTCTCCAGGGATAATGAACTGCAGCGTGCATGAATCATTGGAAATAGCGACTGCAGTAGACAAACTGGAGCACTCCTTGAAGAACTGGGACCATGACGAATCGTACAGGAAGAGCTTCTGGCACAACGCTGCGCACATCATGGAAACGGCTATTATTACAAATATGACGATTACAAGGCTGCCAAATGGCAAGATAACCGCTGATTACGACGGCGCTTACAGTCCTGATGGAAAGCCCAGGGCTGAGCACTTCCTTGCAAAGACGAAGGAGCATGCAGACGCGTTCGTTGCAGACCTTGATTCATTCATAAAGGCATTCAGCGCAACTACAGTTTACAGGGAGAACTACAAGAAGAAGGTTGAATCTGGGCTAGCGTTTTCAGGAGACATAGGGAACATTTACACCGGCTCGATAATGCTCTCCCTTGCATCACTGATACATAATGAGCAGAAGAACGGCGCAAATCTCAATTCGAAGCGCATAATTCTTCTTGGCTACGGCTCAGGGTCTGAAGCTGTCGCAATGGCTGGACAGTTCTCAGACAGCGTAAAGCCTCTGGAGAACGACGTTGCCGAGACAAGGGCTCTTTCTGCGGCAGAGTATGAGGGCCTACACAGAGGCACGCAGGAGGGGCCGATTGACAACGACTCTGGCGGAAAGGAGGTAAGACTGGGCCATATATCAGAAGAAAGGATACGAACGTACTCCCTGAAAAGAGATTGAGTTATTTCAGGCCGCATTGAAGCGGCCATAGTCACGAACCGAACATTAGTTGAAACTCAAGAGGATAGAAATTACCTCCTGTCCATTCCATCCCTGTCTGGCCCGTCATCCCAGTCTTGCCTGTCATCCCAGTCTTGCCTGTCATCCCAGTCACGGCTCTGTGGCCAACTCTGATAAGATGGATAATCATAATCTGTCTGATAAGAAGGAGGGTAATAATCGTCATAGTTGTAATAATAGCCGTTTCCATATTGGTTGGGATACCAGTATGCGTTGACCCCTGTGTTGACGTAATTCATCATTTCCTGCTGCTGAATGTACTGCTGCTGAATGGCATACTGCTGCGCTTGAACCTGCTGCTGGTACTGCCACTGCGCTGCCTGGTACGCAGCTGCCTGTTGCTGGGCATACGCTGTCTGCTGTTGTTCGTAAGCCTGCTGCTGTGCCGCAGCCTGCTGTGCCGCAATTTGGTCCTGATACTGCTGCTGTTCATACTTGTACTGGCTTGAAGAAATATTGTCTGAACCACGCGCCATCTCTTTCCTGCGCGCTGCGCTTTCCTGCCTGTCGGATGAGATTATGCCATTGAGGTATTTGTATGCCATCAGGGCCCTTTTATGCACATCTTCATTGCCTCCTGCGGAACTTCCATGAGCCATGTGGTCCCATGCCCTCTGAAAAACATTTTTGTCCGCGGCTTCGTTGTCTTTTGGATTGGTTATGGTTGAGACCGACCAGATTATGCCTCTTGCACCGCCGTAATTCCCACGCTGTACATCCCTCACAGCGTCTTTTATCAATGGCTTCAGTGATGAGTCTGCTTCCGCAGGCTTCATTATTACGTTTACCACTTCTGCTGCTGTAGACCTAGAAACAGGAGCGCCCTGCGCATTATTCATTCCTACGGCTCCTAACAACATTGCGCCTGCCGAAGCGGCAACCACATGCTTCCTGAACTTGTCCATCGTAACCATAATGTATAGTTTTGCGTATTACCTGTGGTTCACTACCCACAGTATATTCAGGCCTGTGTTGACGTAATTCATTACCTCTTGCTGCTGCATGTACTGCTGCTGAATGGCATACTGCTGTGCTTGGACCTGCTGCTG
This sequence comes from Candidatus Micrarchaeaceae archaeon, assembly GCA_027310795.1. Taxonomy (GTDB): domain Archaea; phylum Micrarchaeota; class Micrarchaeia; order Micrarchaeales; family CABMGC01; genus JAKAUU01. The sequence continues at coordinate 4,289 of DAIDAD010000051.1, forward strand.
GTACTGCCACTGGGCTGACTGATATGCCGCTGCCTGCTGGTTAACATATGCCTGCTGCGCTGCTATCTGCTGCTGATATGCCATCTGCTGGTCGTAATATGCCTGTTTTTGCGCGTATGCCTGTTGCTGTTCGTATGCCTGCTGCTGCGCTGCAGCCTGCTGCGCTGCGAGCTGATCCTGATACTGCTGCTGCGCGGTTTTTACCGGAGCTTCCTGCACATTGTCTTGCACCACTGCCTTGGAGTGCTGGCCATTTTCCACTGATATTACATTGTTCAGGAATTTGTACACGGTCATGGACCTGCTGTATTCCTGATTATTGCCGTTGCTTTTCGATATACTTGCCACAGACCACATAAGACCACGTGCATCCTTGAAGTTTCCCTGCTGTGCATCCCTAACAGCTTCCTTGATCAAGGGACTTGTGACAGGGTCATTCTCCACAGGAGACATGACCGAGTCTACAATCCTCGCCGTGTCTGTGCGTGAGACAGACACATTCTGTGCCTGCACGCCACTAACCCCGACCCCCACTGAGAGCATAGCCCCTGCTGAAGCAGCAACCGCATATTTCTTGAATTTGTTC
>DAIDAD010000052.1 GCA_027310795.1 Candidatus Micrarchaeaceae archaeon
AATTTATTTATAATCTCTTGCAGATATCCTATTGTGGTAATATGATTGGCATTAATTCAAAGGCCCCTGATTTCAAACTCATGGGTGACGACGGCAAAGAGCATACGTTGGGCGAGTTCAAGGGAAAGTTCCTTGTGCTTTATTTCTACCCAAAGGATGATACGCCAGGGTGCACCATAGAAGCAAAGGGCTTCAACAGCAAATCCGAAGAGATAAGGAAGAAGGGCGCGGAGATCGTTGGGGTGAGCAAGGACGACTTCAAATCCCATTGCAAGTTCCGTGACAAGTACGGGCTTCGGTTCCTTCTGCTCTCGGACCCTGATTCAAAGACCATAAGGGCTTATGACGCTTACGGCGACCGCGGGATATTCGGAATGGGCACGTTGAGGAAGACATATGTGATAGACAAGGACGGGAAGGTCGCAAAGGTCTTCGAGAAGGTGAATCCGAAGGGCCATGAAGATGAGATATTAGAGGCTCTCTCTTCGCTGAAGTGATTGGTTCGTGGTTTTCATGGGAGATGAAGGCAGGTATAGGCTAGGCAGGGCTGTAGTCCCTGAATTGTACACGATAATGATAGAGCCTGATATGAAGAAGTTCGTCTTCAAGGGCTATGAATCCATATCTGCAGATGTTTCAAAGCCGAGCAGCAGCATAATCATGAATGCAGCTGAACTTGCGGTTGAGGGCGCGGAGGTCGTTTCAAAAGGCAGCGTAATAAAGGCAAAACCAGTGATCGACCAGAAACTGCAGAGGCTCACCCTGTCATTGAATAAGAAGGTCAGCGGTAAGGTAGAGATACACATAAGGTTCACAGGGAAGCACAACGACAAGATGTACGGCTTCTACAGGAGCGAGTACGATTCTGATGGAAAGAAGCAGATCATGCTCTCGACGCAGTTCGAGGCTGCGAATGCGAGGAATGCGTTCCCGTGCTTCGACGAGCCTGAATTGAAGGCGCAGTTCGAGATCTCATTGGCGATTAGAGATGGATATGAATGCATATCCAACATGCCTGCGAAAAGGATAAGCACGAAGAACGGGAAGAGAACTTTTGAATTTGAAAGGAGTCCTAGGATGTCCACTTACCTTGTGTACATGGGCGTAGGAAAGTATTCAAGATTGGAAGGCAGGTGCGGCGGCATAAAGGTTAGGGCACTTGCGACTCCAGGCAAGAAGGAGTATCTTAAGATACCTCTTGAGTATGCGGTAAGGTTCATAAAATATTATGAAGATTATTTCGGAGTGAAGTACCCGCTGAAGAAGATGGACATACTTGCTATACCAGATTTCGCTGCAGGCGCGATGGAGAACTGGGGCGCAGTGACCTTCAGAGAAGTTGCGATGCTTGCGACAAAGAAGAGCTCTGTCGCAGAGGTCCAGAGGATTGCTGAAGTGGTCGCGCACGAGCTTGCGCACCAGTGGTTCGGCGACCTTGTCACAATGGAGTGGTGGAACGACATCTGGCTGAACGAGAGCTTCGCGACGTTCATGAGCTACAAGGCGATGAATGCGGTATTCCCTGAATGGCGTGCTGACCTGCAGTATATAGAAGAGACTATAGACGTGGGTCTTACAGCTGACGGGATATCGAGCACGCACCCGATAGAAGTCACTGTCAACAGCCCTGCGGATATGGACAGCGCGTTCGACGAGATAAGCTATGAAAAAGGGGGAAGCGTGCTCAGCATGATAGAGGATTACTGCGGAGAAGAGACGTTCAGGAAAGGGCTGCACAACTACATCAAAAAGCACAGCTTCTCCAACGCTGTGCGCGATGACTTATGGACTGCTATTGACGACGCTGCAGAAAAGGACGGGAAGAAACTGCAGGTGAAGAAGGTAGCGAATGAATGGATAACAAGGAAGGGGTATCCTTACATAAACGTGAAAGGAAGCGAGAGCTTTGAACTGCATCAAGAGAGGTTTGCGATAGACAATGACAATTACAATGAAAAGCCATGGCCGATACCAGTGACCTACAGCTCCGAGAATGACAAAGAAAAACGAGTGCTGATGGATAAGAAGGACATAACGATAAGCGGTTGCGGCTCGTGGATAAAGCTCAATTACGGGCAGAAGGGCTTCTACAGGGCCTTCTACGAGAAAAGCGACAGGAGCAGGATTGCAGCCATGATAAATGAAGGAAGAATAGAATGGCTCGACGGCTGGGGGGTTGCAGGAGATTTATTTGTGCTTGCAAGGTCCGCAAGGATAAAAGCAGAAGAGTATGTCGATTTTGCAGAGATGTTCAGCAAGAGGTGCGAATACCCGATGGTCGCAAGGGTCGTGGGCCAAATGCACTGGGTGAGGGACATGCTCCCTTCCGGCAACAGCCTCGTCCCGAGGATAAATGAACTGCTCGACACTTATGCAGAATACCACCTGAGGAAGCTTGGCTGGTCATATAAGAACGGGGAGAGCACGATAGACACGGATTTGAGGAGCATGGCGATCGTCGCTTCTGCGGTTGCAGGGAACAGCAGCACAATAAGAAAAGCAGAGGAATTTTTTGCAGAGATAAAGAAGGGGAAGGAATTCAACTCGAACATACGCAGGCCCATCATGCGTGTTGCTGCGGAGAATGGCGATGCTGTGCGGTATAATTGGTTCAAAGAAAAATACATGAAGGAAACCGACCCATACAGGAAGAGAGAATACTTAGGATGCCTCGGACTGTTCCAGGACAAGAAGCTTGTGGACAGCTCGCTTGCATTCAGCCTCTCAAAGTACGTAAGGCTTCAGGACTCGCTCACGCTGCCAGCGGTGATAGCCGGCAATGCGGGCAGGCAGAAGAGAATCTGGAAGGCGGGCACTGCTGAAAGATGGCTGGCTGGCAAGGATGTGATATGGCATTGGACAAGGGACAATTGGAAGACGCTGATGAAAAGGAATGCGATAGGCACGCACGCACTTGGACGATACATAGAGAACCTGTCGGTGATATCCGATTCTGTGAAGAAAAAGGAGATAGAGAGCTTCTTCGAGAAGAAAGGCAACGTGCGCGATGACATAAAGCCTGTGCTTGCAGAGGCCCTTGGAAGAATCTCGACGAACATAAAGTTCCGTGAATTCAACAGCGAGTGATTATAAGGTTTATAGAAGTTGGGAATGAGATTAAACCATGCATGCTGAGATCGAGGTAAAGGGCCTGTCCAAGAACTTTGGCAAGAAACAGGCGCTTGACAGGATAACGCTTTCAATGAAAAAAGGGATAAGCATAGTCCTTGGCGCTAACGGCGCGGGCAAGTCCACCCTTTTGAGATGCATAGACGGGTTGTACAGACCGGATTCCGGCTCCGTAAAGGTGTTGGACACTGATCCTTACATCGACCAGCAGCTCAAGTCGCGGCTCTCGCTTCTTGCAGATTCATACGGCCTTTATGACTTCCTTACTGTAAAAGCAAATCTTGAATTCTTCGGGAAACTGCACGGCTTCAACAGCAAGGAGGCTGTTTCCTCGCAGATGGAGAACCTGGAGGCTTTTGACGCGACGCAGTACATGGATTACAAAGTTGGCGAACTCAGCAGGGGCACGAAGCAGAAGATTGCGTTCTGCAGGGCTGTGATGAATGACCCGGAGGTGCTTCTTCTTGACGAACCTACCGCGTTCCTTGACACACGATCATCAGAATACATAAGGGAATACCTTGTAAGGAATGAGAAGAAGAAATCGATAGTCCTTGTCACGCAGAAGATAGACGAAGTCACACGTTTCAATTCGAGGATAATAGTCATAAGGAATGGCAAGGTCGTGTCGGATTCAGGCGCAGGCGCTTTCTACAGGGCGATGCTGAGGAACATTGAGATAAACATAAGGCTTGCGAAGCCGATAAGCATGTATTCTGCGCGGAAGATAACAGGCTTCGTAAGGGGCAATGCCGAGAAGCCGAACCTGATAAGGGTGATGATAAAGGATTACAAAGGAGTTAACAGGTGCATCAGGGAGCTCATCGATTCAGGCGCATCTGTAGTGAGCGTCGATTACATAGAGCCTGCGATTGAAAAACTCGCGTTTGGTGAAGATGATGATTGACAAGGCCTTTGCAGTTGCTGTGAAGGACATAAAGGAGGTATTCAGCAGCTTCTCGATATACGGCCCGATGATAGGCATGCCCCTGCTCTTCGCTGTTGCGCTGCCTTTCCTTACCGTGTATGTGACGATACATGCCGCGCCTGTGCTCGCCTCTGAGCTTACAAAGGCGCATGTTACTCTGCCTGGCGCGGGAAACGTGACAGAATTATTGTTCATGGAGTTCTTTGCAGTGAACATTCTTGGGCCGATATTCCTTACAATGCCCATTCTGACTGCTGCCGTGATAGCAGCGGACAGCCTTGCAGGCGAGAAGGAAAGGAAGACCTCTGAAGCCCTTTTGTCCATGCCGATAACGAGCAGCGAGCTGCTCCTAGGAAAGATCCTTGCCTCATTCATACCCACGATACTGCTAACGCTACTTGTCTTCCTCGTCTATGGAGTATCTACAAACTTCTTCGCGTACCAGGCTTTCCAGACGTACATACTGCCTACGCCGGCATGGCTGATGATGATTGCGACGATACCTTTCCTCGCTCTTGCGCCGATAGCCCTGATCGTGTTCGTGTCTGGGCATGTGAAAGGCATAAAGGAGGCGCAGCAGATTAGCACCCTGCTCGTACTTCCTGTCCTGATAATGCCGTTCATATCTGAGCTGGGCGCCATAGACCTGTCGGTACAGTTCTTCACTTACATGATAATATTCCTTATAGCAGTGGATTCAATCATAATGTACATAAGCATAAGGAC
>DAIDAD010000053.1 GCA_027310795.1 Candidatus Micrarchaeaceae archaeon
GTATTGTGGCGATAAGGAATGCCATGAATACGGCGATGCCTATTAGGTAATAGTATATGTTTGTCGAACCGAGAGTCACAAGTGCCGCGCCAATTCCGTATGTAACCTGGTACTGGCTATTCCCAACGGAGAAAATCTCGCTTGTTACCAGATAAAAAAGACCTATCGCCCAGGAAAGCCTCGTCTGTTCTATCACACGCGGTATGCTTGCAGGTATGAAAATCTTCCTGAGCTTGTCGACAGTGCTGAACTTGTATAGGCTCGCTATCTCCAGCATCTCCTTCGGCAGCGTTTTCACAGCTTCGTATACTCCGAAGATTATGTTCCAGAGCATGCTCGTTATTATCAGGAATATCACCGCTGCGTTTATTCCTATGTAACCGTGCAGCGTGTTGACGACTACGAATATCACAAAAGGGAAAAACGCAAGTATGGGCAGCGTCTGCAGCACGTCCACCACCGGCATTATTATTTTTGCCGCAGAATCGGAAGTCGCTGCGTAAATCCCGACAAAAATCCCTATGATTATCGAGAAGAACAGGGCTATGAACATCCTCAGCCATGAGAATGACGCATCGATAATCAATTGCAATATAAGGGACAGCAGCTCCATCGTTAATACATCCTGAAAAGCAGATATAAATATTCCTATGCAATCAGATATATCGGTGAGCAGATGAAGGCAGGGAGAAAGCCAGCGAAGAGGGTTCGCAAGCCGTACAGAAAAACAAGGAAGGCGCCAAAGCAAACCGCACATGCGCCGTTCCATGCTGCAGACATCGAGGAACTTCTGATCAAAAGCCTGCTCGACCCGCAGACCCCTTCAGAAAAAGGAATAGCTATAGAAGACCTCATCTATTCAATGACTCCGAACCTTTCAAAAGAGGCATACAAGTTCGGCTACTCCATAGGGAAGACAATGTCTTTAAGCTCAAAAGGAGGCAATGCGCCGCTAATCAGGGCTCTGTCAAAACTGGGGTTCAGGAACATATCTTATCAGCCTTTCAGGGATGCAGTCGTGATAAAGTCCATGTCAAGGAGCCACGCTGTGACAAAAGTCAATGCAAGGATACATTTCCTTGAATCAGGGATGATCGCAGGGTTCATGTCAGGCCATTCTGGCGAGAAGATAACTACCGTTGAAAAAGAATGCATGTATAATGGGGATTCCGCATGCAGGTTTGTCTCGCATTCAGGCAGGAGCTTCGAAGATTACACAGCGCCTCAGCCTGGAGCTGTAACTTCTGCGATAGCGGAAAAGATCCGCATGACAAAATTCAATGACAGGTCAGGCATGGAGTACCATCTGCTTCCGTTCCTGCCGATGCTGAAAGAGCCGTTGAGGACGGAGGTGGCAAAAGTGCTTTATATTGCAGGCATGGAGCTCGCTTCAAACCAAATAAAAAACGATGCGAACGACCTTATAAGGAACGCAGCAAGGTATTTCGGGACAAGCAGCGAAACTGCTGTTATAAACCCGAAATCAGCATCGGTCAAGCTTGAATACAAGGCCCATAATTCCAACCGTGCGTTCATAGAACTGTCAACTGCCATGATAAGCGGCTTCATAAAAAAGAGATATTCGAAGGAGCCATCTGTATATATAAACGTTGATAAAAATATGAACTACATTGTTGACATATCAACAGCGGTGCGCAAATGAATCTTAAGTCCCTAGACCCAATTCTGAAGCTGATACCAAACATAAAGAAGCCTGCCGCTCCTCCGTCGTTCAAGGACAAGGTCAAATGGACAGCGCTGATAATGGGCACATATTTCATACTGTTCAGCATACCTGCATACGGCGTGAACATAGCCACGCTCCGCCAGCCCGTGCTGCAGCTGATAAACGTGATATTCGCAGCAAGGACCGGCACACTGATAACAGTCGGGATAGGGCCGATAGTGCTATCGAGCATAATCCTGCAGCTTCTTCAAGGATCAGGCGTATTCAATGTAGATTTAAACGACCCTGAGCAGAAAGGCAGGTTCCAGTCAATGCAGAAGCTTTTCGCAATATCTATAGCAGTGGTTGAGGCGCTGATATTCACATACACAGGCTATGTGCCGCTGGCAAGCAGAGCATTCTTCGGCATTGTCGCGTTCCAGCTTGCTATAAGCGCAATCATAGTCATATATCTTGACGAGACGATGGTGAAGTACGGTCTTACCTCTGGCATAAACCTATTCATAGCAGGCGGAGTGGCATATTCAATAGTCGCAGGCACAGTCAACATACTCGGCGCAGAAGCCGTACAGGCGATAGCCGCAGGCGGCGCAACCGCAATACCGAATGCGATACTCGCATTTGGCCCGTTGTTCTTCTCTGTGCTGGTAATGCTGATCAGCATATATGCATACGATATAAACGTAGAAGTGCCGCTGGCGTTCAGCCAGCTCAGAGGGATAGGGGGACGACTCCCAATACCCTTCCTTTACGTCAGCGTGCTCCCTGTCATACTTGCAACATCGCTGATACTCAGCCTCACCGTGTGGTTCGGATTCTTGTCAGGAGTGGGCGGGTCCCTTGCACCGATAGCTCATTTCATAGCCTATTACCAAAGAGTGCCATCTTCGACAGGCGGGATAACCAACAACCTTGTCGGGGGCATAGTATACCTCATCTCTCCTAATTTCCCATTGCCATATTCAAGCAGCTATGGCGGCATTGGGGGATACGGCCCATACTTCTCATTTCTTGCAACGGGCGTGAGCCCGTTGTACCTCCCCAACGGTGCTCTCATATACGTGCCTGAGTGGGTTCACATAATAACCTACACCATTGTACTGGTGATATTGTGCGTGATATTCGGCAGGTTCTGGATAGAGATGACAGGGCAGAGCCCTAAGAATGTAGCCGAGCAGCTGCAGTCCGTGGGCTGGCAGATACCTGGATTCAGGAGGGATCCGCGGATAACAGAGAACGTGCTCAACAAGTATATTCCTACAATAACGATTCTCGGCAGCATTTTTGTAGGGATACTTGCAGCGCTAGCAACGCTTACAGGCGCTGTGGGCACCGGCATGGGCGTCCTTCTTACAGTGGGAATAATGTATATGCTGTACAAGCAGATAGAGCAGGAGAACGTGCTGAAGAGCTATCCTGGGATAGACAAGATGCTTTCGTAATGATTTTATGGATAGAAAAACAGTGCTGAGGAAACTCGGCAGGTACAACCTTACCGGATTCCAGCGCAAAGTGCTGATTGCGACTTTTTCAATACCAAAAGGGCAGACGAGGAGCTACAAACAGGTAGCGGCAATGGCAGGCTATCCGAATGCTGCTAGGGCCGTAGGCTCTGTGATGAAGATGAACCCCCTCGCACCGACAATCCCCTGCCACAGAGTAATAAAATCAAGCGGAGAAACAGGAAACTATTCAGGAAAAGGAGGCAAACAAGGAAAAGTTCTAATGCTTAAGAAAGAGCACGCGATATAAAATAGCTATTCCTTTTTCTTGCCAGTTTGCTGTTTTGGATCATATTTCAGCATGCTCCTTATTCCAATGGCAAGGTTCCCGATTCCTATGCCGCCTACTACAAAGAGCACCAGCAGTGTTGAAACGCCTATGGAATCAAGGTTCGGTATGGAGTTGCCTGTGCTTATCGCATAGCTGTCTATCAGAGGGAAGAATATTATCAATAGGCCGATCAATGCGAACATCATGCCGCCATAGTAAAGGGTTCTTCCCGCAGTTATCCTTCCCACATGTTTAACCTGCTCCTCCCCGAGTTTCTTCGCCTTTGCTATGCTTGCAAATAGCGCACCGAAAAGTATCTGCATAACCATAGTACCTACCCCGAAGAAAGCGCCTACCAGAGGCGCGTATATCAATCCAGGGACCTGCGGCGCAAGTATGAAAGTTATGATTGTTGCATAAGCGCCAAACCCCCATCCTGCTATGAGTCCGTGGACAACTGCCATCCTCGGGGTCGCATCCTTAAGATTAGCTTCAGGCACAGGGATACGCTCCGCATATTCTGTATGGTGATTGTCCCTCATCAACGCATGGCCAAATGGCAGGTGTAGGTAAATCTTCTTGTTGAGTATGTAAAAGCCTGCAATAGCCATCGCTATCCCTACTGCAACATATACCGGGCCATCAAGATTGTACAGTTTGTATATCGTCGCAAGTCCAAGGAAACCGAGGGTCGTGAGTATAGCGCGCTGGACTGTAAAGCCGGCAGAAAATGCAAACCCTGCCTTCATCCCTTTCCTTGTGCTGTAGCTCCCGATGGCATAGCTGAATGTTATAGGCCACGTATGTTCATCAGGGGTTGCGCCGTGCATCATGCCCAGTATGAAAGCTATTATCAGTATTGTTCCCAGTGCAAGGTTCCCGCC
>DAIDAD010000054.1 GCA_027310795.1 Candidatus Micrarchaeaceae archaeon
ATTGGAAACGTTTATATCTTCTTTTGCTGATGTAATACTTGATTAATTCTTACAACCCTTCTTATCAAACCAAAGGTGCTCAAATGGCAAAGGAAAAAGGCATAAAGGAAATCAGCGACCTTCCAGGCATAGGCCCTACGACATCGGAAAAACTCAAGGAACTGGGTTATGACAGCATAGAGAAGATAGCAACCGCCGTTCCTCATGAGCTTTCCGACCTTGTAAACATGAGTGTGGACAGCGCAAAGAAAGCGATAGACGCTGCAAAGCAGGCAACAACCCTTGAATACGACACAGGTTCAGCGATATACGACAAAAGGAAGGTGCTAGGCAAGATCTCAACAGGCGCAAAGGACTTTGACGAATTGCTCGGCGGAGGCGTAGAGACCAATGCCATTACGGAAGCGTATGGCAAATTCGCAGCAGGGAAGACGCAGATAGGGTTCCAGCTCGCAGTCAACGTGCAATTACCAGCATCAAAAGGCGGGCTTGATGGCAACGTGCTTTTCATAGACACAGAAGGCACATTCAGGCCTGAAAGGATAGAATCGCTTGCGAAGAAAGCAGGGCTCGATCCGCAGAAGACGCTTGACAACATATTCGTCGTACGTGCCCACACCTCTGACCAGCAGGTCCTTGCAGCAGAAAGGGCAGACAAACTCATACGCGAAAAGAACATAAAACTGGTGATAGTCGATTCTATGATGTCGCTGTTCCGCGCAGAGTACCTTGGCAGAGGGTCGCTTGGCGAGAGGCAGCAGAAGCTGAACCAGCACATACACAGGCTGCAGCAGCTCGCAGACACGCATGGCATCGCCATATACATAACTAACCAGGTCATGGACAATCCTGCGATACTCTTCGGAGACCCGACAACGCCAGTGGGCGGCAACATAATAGCGCACGCGGCAACCACAAGGCTGTACATGAGGAAGTCAAAGGAAGAGAAACGGATAGTAAAGCTTGTTGATTCGCCGAACATGCCTGAGGGCGAAGCTGTAATAAAAATAACCACGGACGGAATTGTAGGATGACACGGCTGGTGCAATGCTCATCTTAATAGGGCTGGGGCTTGGCAAAGGAGACATATCTGCCAAGGCTTTGGAATCGATAAAAAAGGCAGACTCTGTTTTTTACGAGGAATACACGGCAAGCATAGAAGAAGGATACATTGAATGGATTTCCAAAACAACGGGCAAGGAGCTCAAGAAGATACCGAGAACATCGATGGAGGACAACCTGAAAGAGACTGTAATCAAAGCCAAGGATTCGGACATAGCGATACTCGTTCCTGGGGATCCGCTGATAGCAACGACCCACCACATACTTGTAGAAGAGGCAGCATCAAAAAACATCAAAACACAGATATTCCATGCACCTTCTATATTCACTGCAGCGATAGGCGAAAGCGGGCTAGACATATACAAGTTCGGACCAACAGCGACAATACCAAAATTCTCGAAGAACTACAAACCTGTGTCATTCATCAACACAATAAGGAAGAACCTTTCAAACGGGCAGCACACGCTGATACTGTTCGACGTGACTGAAGAAGGGACATCAATTTCTGCAGAAACCGCAGTCTCAACGCTCCTCGAACATGGAAAAGGGGCTGTCGGGCCAGAAACAAAGATTATCCTCATTTCAGATATCGGAAAGGAAGGTCAAAACGTGTCGTATGCAGAAATCAGCGGCATACTTACAGGTCAAAAATCAAGAAAAACAGGTTCTGCATGCATGATACTCCCCGCAGGAATGTCGTTTGCCGAAGAGCACGCTGTGTCAATGCACGCTAATTCCAGTATCTGAATGTAAATACGAGGCTGATGAAACCGAAGAGCTCCACGAACCATACTGTAGCTATCCTGAACAATATCGTCACAGCCGCAACCACGCCGAATCCTATAGGCAGCATAATGGAAAGGTATCCCAAAAGCGCAGCATCTGTGACTCCCAGAGTTCCAGGCACTCCGCTGGCCATCCCAAGGAGCGTGGAAGAGCAGTATATGAATATGACTATGGGCAGGTATGAAGGACTGAGAGATACCCCAAATCCAAGTATCACGAAATACAGCGCTATTCCTATCAATATCACGGAAGGCACGGTGAACACCATCGAATACAGATATGCCTTCCTGTCCAGCATCCTATTGTTCCTGAAGTAGAGATTCCCTGCCTTGAAAAAGCCAGCAAGCCTCTTGGATTCGCCGAATCTCCTCCGCAGATACCTGAACGGCCTATCCATGTAAAGGAATATGAACGGGAGGAACATCAGCACAATCAGCACTACCGACAAAAGTATGTACTTGTTCACAAAAAAAGCAGCGACTATGGCAACAGCGGCAAATCCTGCGAAATCAGTGAAGTTGTCAGCGACAACAGCAGGGAAGGTCCTTCCGAATTTTGCACCAGTGATTTTGTTTATCGTAAATGAAACCACCGCACGCCCCCAACGCCCAGGAGTAAGATCCATGGAGTACATGGACATGTAAATAAGGAAACTCTTCTTCAGGTCGAGCCTTACCTTCAACTGCTTCAGGTATATGTGCCATTTCGGGAAACGCATCGCATAGCTTAGGAACACAGCTCCAAGGGCAGCTGCCATGTAGTAAAGGTTTATCCTAAGAAGATTCCCTATGAAATCGGAAAGGCCCTCGTTAATCACAGCGAGCGCTGCGATGATTATGAATATTACAAAGCTGATCAGCGTGAATATTATTATGCCGTAGCGTATCCTCCTTATTCTTGACTTGAACTGCTCCTCCTTCTGCATCCTTCCTATAGTATTCAAGTCCAAGTTCCCTGGCGCCATCGAAACACCTGACAAAAGGAATAATTGACGGAAATGCACATAAACCTTGCCAAGCATATTATCACCACTGCCAGTGTGTCAATGCTTTCCATAGAATTTCAGCCAAAAGGCGGTTTCCGGGTAAGGGACCAGTCATCAAGGGACATACTGAAGAAAGGGTTCTTCGGACAGTCTTCAGGAGGCACAATGGGACTTTCAAATGAAGAAGCGCTTTACCTTATGGATGTACGGAATGCTGAATGCGCGCAGGGGAGCAAAAAACTGACATTCAACGAAGCAGCGTCGAAATTCTGGAGCGATAAGAAGTTCATAGCAAGGTATTTCACATACAAGGACTGGAGGGACCGCGGCCTTATAATAAAAGGGCCAAATTCAGCAACCGGCCAGAGCGGTGCAGGCCGCATCAAACAGTACCCCAAATCAAGGTTCAGGATCAATGTCAAAGGGGCAAAGGGCACGTTCTTCAAGGATGATCTGATAACAGTGCTCGACGACCCTGTAAAAGGAAGGAAACTGTACGAAAGCTACTGGATAGGCCAGTACGGCTCTTACAAAGCCGCGGACCGGGGCAAGCTAAACAAAATCGACATATTCGAGACATTGTTCCTAATCGAAAAAGGAATAGTCTCAGCAGACAACATTTCAAAATCAGGCATATTCAGCGCAGCGGAGCGCAGCAGGCCTGATTTTCAGAAGCTGTACTCTGTTTACAAAGACTGGCGCGAGAAGGGATATGTGATAAAGACTGGTTTCAAGTTCGGCACGCATTTCAGGATATACTTCCCTGGGGCAAAACCCATGTCTAACGGCAGCGGCTGGACCCATTCAAAACACGTGATACACGTGTTCCCAAAGGATGCGAAGATGCTCACATCCGAATGGGCAAGGGCGATAAGGGTGGCGCATTCGGTAAGGAAGACCTTCATACTTGCGATTCCAGGCACAGCGCGTTCCAGCAGGGTAAGTATAGACTACGTGCTTTACCATAGGAGGAACGGGGAAGCAGAGAGCCCTTCCAATTCAAAGCCAAGGTATGCGATGCTCTCGCTCAGCGAGGACGAGCATATCGGCGGCAGCGAGTTCTCAGGAGCGATAAAGGAATCGATGTCGAAGAAACTTGAACTGATAGTCGCAATAGCCGACAGGGAAACGGCAGTGACGTATTATAAAGTCAGGCAGATAAGGCTGCAGGGGAGCAAAAACGACTATTATGAGATAGACTGGATGCAGCCATGACGTGCCTTCCACTAATTCAGAAATCTCACAAGATTTATAAATTCTTTACCTGTGTATAT
>DAIDAD010000055.1 GCA_027310795.1 Candidatus Micrarchaeaceae archaeon
GTGTTATGTGTCTGATTTGGAAATCTATTCCACACATATGTGAAAGACGAGAAGATCAGGAAGCTGATGTATGTTAAGAGAAAACAGTAAAGGATAGGTTACTCGGCTTCCTGAACAATTCCGCTTGCAAAGATCCTCGGCTGCTGCTCCCTTACTATCGCAACCTGCTGCCCGGTGTCTACTGCTATCGGCTTTTCGAACGTGAAGCGCGCCTCATCTGCATTGTCAAGGAACGCTATTGAATGCGAGAAGTTCGCAGCGATCATGTACCTTCCCCCTTCCTTCATCTCTTCGCCTATGAATGCGCTTTTCTTTACATTGATGGTTATTGACTTTGCCTTTGGAACCCTTTTGTCCGAGAGTATGTCGCCCTTGTCCAGCTCCGAATGCCCTATTCCTTTCAGCGCAAGGCCGACCCTTGTGCCCTGCCCTGCTTCCTTCTGATCCACGTCCTGCGACTGTATCGATTTTATCTCTACCTCTTTCCCGGAGTTATGCAGCAGCTTGTCATGCACCTTTACCGTGCCCCTTGTCACTATCCCAAGCGCCACAGCGCCTATCCCTTTCACAGGGAATGCCTTGTCTATGTCTATCCTTGTTCCGCCATCTGATTCCTTGGTATGGTAAGCGGTTATCCTTTCGAGCACGCTTTCCTTGGGGCATATCTCAAAGTCCTTTATGCCCGTGCCTGCGATCAGCGCTTTTATGTCATTCTCCTCTGTTATTATCACATGCTTCCCGAGCAGCTCCGCGGCTATGAGCGCCTCGCCCAGCAGCCTGTCGACATTTGCCGTGCTGATGGCTATCTGGTCAGCAAGCAGCATCGACTCTATGAAGCCGTAGAACTTCTCGTTTGGATTTGTAGGTGCAAGCGCAACTATTATCTTCTCGTCAACCTTCCTGTTGTACAGCGTTATGCCATTCTCAGAGCCCTTCTTGCCGATAAATTCTGCAAGGGCCTTGTCGTTCGGCACTGCAACTAGATAGTTCAAAGTATCACAATCCTTATTCTCATGTTGAGTTTAAAGAGTTTGTCTTAAGAACATTTAAGATAATTGGCGTGTTATATATCATGTGAAAGTGGTTTCATGGTACGTGCAGTTGTAATAATAGTAGACCTTGCTGAGCTCCTTATCGCTGCAGGGGTTGCACGCGTTGCCATGAACACGTTCAAGGATGCGAAGAGGAAGTAATCGCTGTGCCGCTTATCCTAAATTTTCTATATTGCTATTCCGAAGTATGAGCGGAGTATCAGCCCGAGTATTATTGTCGCAAGCGCCGCACCAAGCGATATGAAGAGCATCTCCGCGCTCCTCTTCTTGATGCTCGTCCTTGAGACTACGCCTATTATCGCAGATGCTGCCAGCAGTACTATTGATACAAGGATAATTGATGCAAGTATGCCCTTGAATCCGTTCAGCCCGGCTGCAAACGGGAGCACTGACACGAGCGCCCCTATGAAGTAAAATGCCCCGGTGTACATCGCATCCTTTACAGGAGCGGTGCCTCCGTATATGCCGCGCTGCTCTTTCTCTACCAGGTTGTAGGATTTGGATGAGAGGTAAGCGCCTCCTGCCATAGAGAGCGTGCCGGATAGTCCCACTATTATGCCGCCTATGACAACGACTATTGGAGTCAAGGCAACTACCGCAAGGCCTGCGACCACGGCAAGTATCTCCACAAGGCCGTCGTTGAGCCCGAAGATTATGGATTTTATATAGTCAAAGTGCTCGGAATAGTCATTGAGGTTTTCCTGCAGCTCTGCCTCCCCGATCTGTTCATCCTTTATTATCCTCTCAAGTTTCTTAGTATGCTTCCTGTCCTTCATCATCTCCAGCAGTTCAAGATATTCTTTTATGACCCGGTCTTCATCACGCTCTATGGCTGCAATGCCGAACGGCACGCCGAGAATCCTGGAAATGATCTTGTAGAATGTGATCCTTAATCCGAATAGGGGGCCAGAAGATGGCCTTATCCCTTCATCAGACAGTATCTCTGAAAGCAGCTTCTCGTGCTCCTTCTCCTCGCCCAGTATCTTTTTCAGGAAGCGCTTGTGCTTTGGATGGTCCTCCTCTGCTGCAAGATATGCATACATCTTGGCGTGCATCCGCTCCGTCTCCAGAAACCTGGCAAGCTTGTGTATGTTCTTTTTGCTGGTCATGAAAGTTTCCTTATAGTAATAGTCTATAAACCTGTTAAGTTTAATAGGGATTATGCTTGGCAAGAAGAGGAGCTTTTCAGGGAGCAGCAGCTACAGGCATGTTGAGCCGTTTATAAGGAACGGCAGAGACATCTGCATAGTCTCGCCGTACATAGACCCTTATTATGCAGGGTTCCTTGCAAGGATTTCCAGGGGAAGAAGAATCAGGATAATAAGCTCCTCCATAGGCAAGGAAGCTGCCGCGCTTCTGGGAAAGAGGCTCTCTGTTGGTAGGTTTGCGGCTTTCCTGCTCATTGCTGTTGCAGAGCTTTATGTTGGGATTGCACTGTCTGTTTACACCTATTCGCTCGCAGCGGTGCTGATCACGCTTTCTGCAGGATACATTCTTTCAAATGTAAGGAACCGCGGCATAGAGCTGCTGATACCAAAGGAGTTCATACATGCCAAAATGTATATAACAGAAAAAGGCGCGATAACAGGCTCTGCGAACCTGACTTACAGAGGCATGCACAAGAATGTCGAAATGATAGAGATAACAGATGACGAAGAAGAAATAAAGGGCATGCGCGACACCTTCTACAAGATGTGGAGGGAGTATTCGTAGGTTTGCAAAGTTATGGGGTAGTTTATCCGATTATTAATTGATATGTTGCATGTTTTGTAAAGTCCGTGAATCTTCCGCTTACACTTTTAGCCATCGCGCCACAACAATTAATAGCGGATTATATCTTTATCTCAATGTTTTGTTTACTTGATTTTCTAGCAATGATATATGCGGCAGCGTGCCTGTGCAGCGGGGCGCCTTCTTCGTGTCTTTCCCATGGGGTGAATTTCTCTGAATAATAGAGTATTTCCCAATCTTTATAGAAATCCTTCAGCTCATGTTTTTTCAGCAGGTATGGAAAGCCCTTGTAAGGGTTTCGCTCCGTGAATGCAGAAATTACGTTTATGCCATGCGGTTTTGTGTGGGATTTCATATCACTTACAACTTTTATGATATCATTTCTCCCCATGAACTGCAATGTTGAAAAAGATATCACCACATCAAAGGCCGTAGTATATTTGAATTCTCTTGCATCTTCAGCCAGGCACTTTATCTTCAGCTTAAACTGCTTTGCAATGGACCTTAGTTTTTTCATGGCTGTCTCTGAATAATCGATGCATGTGACGCTGAAGCCTTTTTCTGCTAGAAATATCGCGTCCTTCCCATCCCCTGCACCTATGTCCAGCACCTTTCCAGGTCCGGCATAATCAGATATTCTCTTTGTAAGCAGGTTGGGTTCCGTTCCCCAGTAATGGTCTTTTGACTTGTATCTGTTTTCGAAGAACAATCGTTGTGGATCTTCTTTCATGGTTCTCAAAGTTTACGTGTTAGTAAATGCTATTGAATATTTCCATTATCCGCACACTTTGTTGCACTGTGTAGACGGTACGCTGTCTTCTCCTTTGCAATCCATATAGGCAGCTTTTCCTGCTACTATCCATTGTCTTGGCAGTTCTCCGAATTCCGTATTGTAAAGGGCCTTAAATTTACTAAATTCTGCTACATTGTTAGACGTGGTTGTCCTGTCTTCTTTAGTGCAAGGAGTATGCATTAACATTGTACCTATATGATCTGAGAACTTTACATACTCCTTAAGATCCAATATGAATGCATGCCATACTTTATCGATATTTTCGCTAAACATTGAAACGTTTCCATATTTAACGTTCAGGGCAAGGTACTTTTTTAGTTCTCCCCATAAAGAATTGGTTTCTTTAGGATCTATATTGAATTTCTCTTCTGCAACATGTTTCACTCTTTCAGGCATTTTGTATGCTAGTACTTTATTAAACGCAGAATCTGCATTACTTATCTCTGCACTAGGCCCGATAGATTCTTTAGTATGTTCTTTTACATCATCTAAATATAAGGGTCGTTTTTCATTAGCAAATACTTTCCC
>DAIDAD010000056.1 GCA_027310795.1 Candidatus Micrarchaeaceae archaeon
GGATTTGACGTCTTAATTTTGAATATGCAGGGAGAGAGATTTGAACTCTCGCATCCACAAAGGAAACGGGTCCTAAGCCCGTCGCATTTGGCCAAACTCTGCCACCCCTGCATATAACATAAATAAATATGCGAGTATTATATTAGTGCTTGTTTCAGGTTATTAATCAACCTGAATCATGCAGAAATACGCTATTCAGATGGTAAGCATGCTCACGGGCAAGTACTTAAGGGACAACATAGCCGCGATAAAGGAATCTATGTCCAGGCGGAAGTCGGACTATCCTGTAGACGAGATGCTGGGCCTTCATGAAGATATCAACAAGATAAATGCGGAGGCGCAGCAGCTCAGGGCGCAAAGGAACAAGCTGAGCATGCAGGCCTCTGAGTCAAAGAAGAAGGATGGCGCTGTGGACAAGGCGCTTACGAACGAGGTCTCTGAAATAAAGAAGAAGCTGGAAGGGATGGAAAAAGCGCTTCCTGAAAAGGAGAAGAGGATGGAAGCGCTGCTTATGAACATGCCGAACATACTAGACAAGTCAGTTCCTTATGGAACTGATGATTCGCAGAATGTTGAATTAAGTAAATGGGGCGAGGCAGAGAAAAGGGGTATTCCTGGGCATGAAGAGATACTTGCGAAGTTGAACGCCCTTGACATCGAATCTGCTGCAAAGGTCTCCGGCGCACGTTTCTATTACCTGAAAGGGGACATTGCGCTACTCGAACAGTCGTTGATAAGGTTTGCGATAGACACCATAGCAGCAAAGGGCTATACCCTGATCTCTCCTCCGCTCATGATGAAGAAGGAGTATTACAAAGGGGCTGCGCCGCTAAGCGACTTCGAGGAGCTGTTGTACAAGGTGACGGATCCGAACGAGGCGCAGAAGGAAGACCTTGAAAAGACCGATGATGATTTATTCATGATAGGCACTTCAGAGCATACCCTTGCTGCTATGCATGCAGGTCGTATATTCTCTGCAAAGGAGCTGCCGCTTAAATTAATCGGGGTCAGCCCATGCTTCAGAAGGGAGGCAGGTTCTCACGGCAAGGACACAAAGGGAATATTCCGCGTCCACCAGTTCTATAAAGTGGAACAGTTCGTCTTCTCGGACCAGGAAAGTTCAGACAAGATATTTGATGAGCTGATTGCAAACAGTGAAGACATATTCAAGAAACTGGGAATACCTTACAGAATCGTGAACATATGCACAGGGGACATAGGGACGGTCGCTTCTAAGAAATACGACCTTGAGGCGTTCATGCCGGCGCAGGACAAGTACCGTGAGATGGTCTCATGCTCAAACTGCACCGACTGGCAGTCATTGCGCCTTGACATAAAGTACGACAAATCTGGAGAAAGGAAGCATGTGCACACGCTCAATTCAACAGCAATAGCAGTTGAAAGGGCGATTGTCGCAATAACAGAGAATTATGTGCAGGATGACGGCACGATAAAGGTTCCAGACGCGCTTGTGAAGTATATGGGCAAGGACCGTATAGCAAAGCAATAGCGATAGCTGCGTGTTCCTTATGAAAAACGAGTATAGCATAAACAAAGAGATAAAGAAACTGAAGGGCGTGCGGGGCTACGGCACCGAACTAATAAGCATATACATACCTGCAGATTTCCAGCTTTCAGAAGAGGTTGCAAAGCTTAGAGAGGAATACAGCCAAAGTTCAAATATAAAGTCAAAGTCGGTGCGCACCAACGTGCAGAGCGCTATAGACAATATAATACAGTACCTAAAACTGTACAGAGAGACGCCGAAGAACGGGCTTGCGATCTTTGCAGGCAACATCTCAGACAACCCCGGGAAGACCAACATAGAACTGTTCTCGATGGAGCCGCCGGTCCCATTGAAGGTTAACATATACAGATGCGATTCCACATTCCTTCTTTATCCTATCGAGGTTATGATGTCAAACAAGGACACATACGTGCTTGTAGTGATGGATGGAAGGGAAGCGACAATAGCGAGCCTGAAAGGCTCGCATATACAGGTGATAAAGAAGCTCAATTCAATGGTCCATGCAAAGGTCAGGAAAGGCGGCCAGTCCGCTCGCAGATACGAACGTGGGATAGAGGAGAGCATAGGCGAGTACTATACGAGGGTCGCAGAGGTGATAAACAGTTACTGCGAGAAGAACTCGTTCAAGCCGAAGGGCCTTATCATCGGCGGCCCAGGTCCGACAAAAGAGGGATTTGCAAAATCCGACAAGCTGAATTACCAGGTGAAGGCGCTTGGGGTTTACGACACAGGGTACACCGACGAGTTCGGCCTTCACGAGCTTGTAGAGAAGGCAACTGACTTATTGAAGGAGCAGGAGGCTTTCCAAGAGAGAAAAATCATAGAGAGATTCATACAGGAAACGGCTGTGAACGGGCTTGCTGTGCACGGCTTTGCAGATACAAAGGCTGCGCTTGAAGCGGACAAGGTCGAGAAGCTGATAATAAGCGACGAACTGGAAATAACAAGTGTGACATATAAGTGCACGAACGACGGCAAGTCGTTCGAGGCCATGGAGATAGGATCCAACAGACAGCAGAAGCATGAATGCGGCGGCAAACTGGAAATTGTCAAGGAAGAGGATGCGATAGAAGAACTGATAGAAATAGCGGACCACACTGGCTCTGACACGGTTTTCGTGTCAAGCGAAAGCTCCTTCGGCAAGCAGTTCTTCATGGGATTCGGCGGAGTCGGAGCCATAATCAGGTACAAGTGAAAGCTACTATGCCACTATTCAGCGCTTATTGTTGGTAATTTAAAGCTTTTCACAAACTATATACTGCTTTTACTTTTGGGTGATGTGATTGGGAAAAGCTGTTAGGAGGAAGTTCAGCCTGTACGATATGGAGCAGTTCATAAGGGAAGCAGGAGCAGAGAAGATATCGGAAGATGCTGTGCTCGACCTTGAGATGGAGCTCGAGAGCTATGCCGACGAGATAGCCTTGGAAGCTATAAAGTATGCGGGGCATGCAGGAAGAAAGGCGCTTATCAAGAGCGAGGACATACTCCTTGCATTCTCAGAGCCGATGGAGCAGAAGGAACTCGCTGCTGCGCGTTGAATCACAGCAGACCGTTCAGCTTCATTACGAAAGCGATTATCACGAATAAGACTTCTAGCGCAGTAAGGTAATATGTGACGTCTGTTTCCTTTGCTTTCTTAATGTTCATCACAAGGTGCGTGAGGCTGTATATATCCTTGCCATAAGGCGCCTTTAAAGTGCCGTCCTTCTGCCTTATCCCTAGGTCTGTTACCTTGAACCTCCTTCTTACATGCAGCAGGAACTCTATTATCCAAGGTATGAATATTATTATGCCAAATGCTTCCGCGTTTCCCATAACCATTATCGCAACCAGCGTCGCACCTACGGCATAGGTGAAGCTGTCTCCAGGCACGACCTTTGCCTTGTACAGGTTGAAAGGCAAGAATGCAAGCAGAGACGCGACGAGAAGCGCGGAGAGCAAAGCGCCTGTGTAGGTGCCGAAGACTATGCTGTATATAAGCAGGCCTATCGCAGCGGCCAGCGCCATCAGCGGCTGCAATCCGTCGAAGCCGCCGAGAAGATTCACAGAATTCGATACAAAGACCACGGCAAGCGGCAGTATTATCAACGGGTATATCACGCCGAGGTTTACAAGCCCTACAAGCGGCAGGGCTATCATGCTTATTCCGACATTTATGGCCATAAGCGGCAGCGCGCCAAGCGCAGTGAGCACGGGTTTCTGCCACTGCTTCAGCCCTTCCCTGATGTCCATCATGCCTGTGCTCATGACCCTTCTTGTCTTGACATTTATGTCATCTATGAAACCCACGGCTGTTATTATCAGTATTGAAAGCGCAACCGCAAGGAGCGACGATATGCTTATCAGAGGCGTGTATATGAATGAGCCTCCGAAGGTGTATGCGAGTATCCCTATTATTATCCCAAATGCGAAGCCCAAGCCGCCGCTGCTTGGCAACTTTATAACCTTTGCCTTGTTCCTGTCCTCCGCAACAACGCCTGCGGAATACAGGTAGTTCATGAGAAAGCGTATTGCTATG
>DAIDAD010000057.1 GCA_027310795.1 Candidatus Micrarchaeaceae archaeon
ATTTAAACGTTGCTTCCTGAAGCAGCATATCCTTTTATATTTAAACTTATATATTGAATCATGATGTGGTTTGTCGGGCTTGCGCATGTTGTGTTGTCTATAGGTTACATAACTGCCATAATACCTATACTGATAATACTCATACTGATAGTCGCTGCTGCAGGGCTCAGCAGGGGCTGGAGCCTGTTCAGCCTGTTTGGACTGGGAACACTGGCAGGGATAGGACTTGGCAGCAGAGGCTCTGTTGCTAAGAGGACAGCTTATGATTCAAAGTCGAAGGGGGCGGAGCAAGAAGGATGGAAATCTAACGATAAAAATCCAAGCCTGATTGCAGGGGGTTGGAGTACGTTTAAGCAGATTACAGGAAGATATCCTTCAAAAATGACCGTAGGAGAGAACTCTCCGAATGTCGTGAACAATAAGACCCAAGGCAGGAGTGGAAAAACGATGACCCAGAACGAGATGAACAACTACATAGCTGGAAAAGTGCGCATGGCTGTTGTTAATGCGCCTACTAACTACAGGTCAAGAAGGACCAGTGTGCCTGAACAGCCTTTCGAGAAAGGCATGGCTACGAATGTTCCTGCATTCTCCAGCGCTGAAAACGCAATAGCATGGTCCTTGGCAGGCACTATGGGGGCATTTGTGACGACCCCGAAGATGAGAAAGCTAGCTTCAGAAAACCCTAAGGCATTTGATAAAAAGTACAAGAGGGCTGCAAGGCGGCTGATTTACAGGCAGGGCTTCAATGACGCAGCTGTAAAAATCGGTTCCTCTTTAAGGACAAACGGTGCATATAGGCGCAAGCTCTCTTATGCCATGCCAATAGGCAAGGAATGGGGAAAAGGCGAGTTGCACAAGTTCAAGCTGAAAAAAGGCAAGTATAAGCTTACGTTTAAATCTAGGTTTGGGACTTACGAAAAGGAATGGGGAAGGAAAGATTGACCATGGCTGAAAAGTGTGCGCATCATTTATTAAAGTAATTTCTCATCTTATATCGGGTAATTCTGTTGAACAAGAACTCTTCTTTCATATTATTCATAGGCTTCCTTGGAGGCGCGTTCATGTGCGTTGCCATAATAAGCGTCCTGCCGCCAGGGTATTCCTACATAACCTTCCCGGTGCTGATCATAGGCCTGTTCCTTGACGTAATGGCAGCTTCAACGCGCTTCTATTCGTATTTCTTCCTACCTTTCATGAAGAGGAAGAATAATGTTGTTACGCTGAACAGCGAGCCTGCTTTCTATGTGACGTCTTCGGGGAATGCGATAATAGTAAGGGATGGGGAGAACATATACGCAAGCTCGTTTGTAAAGATACCCGTATATTCTTCTGCAACAGAGATGACAGAGGATGAAAAGCTTAATTTCTCAAGGATGTTTGCAAAGCTGATAACAATCAACAGCAGGTACCCGATGAAGCTCGTCTCGCAGCTCTATTACCTGAACAAGGACGACTACATAAAAAAGATAAGCGCAAAGCTCAACGATGCAGAGGACAGGTACGAGAAGCTGAAGAACGACAAGACAACGCCTGAGAAGCTGATTGAGAGGGCAGAGGGGGAGCTTGCGATGTGGCATAACCTGTTCGACGGGGTCAACAAATCGCCTTCGCAGAACCAGGTCGCATATGCAATGGTGAGCGCAGTTGGCGCCAATGAGGAAGAAGCAGTAGCAATAGCTATGCAGAGGGCAGAAGAGGTGGCAGCAGGCGCAGGCTCAATCTTCGGGGTAATCGCCAGCATCTCATCTGGAGAAGAAATGCTTGCGCACGTTGAGCCTGAATACAGCATTCCGCCTGCAACGATAAGCGAGCTGATGAAAAGGTATTGAGATGGACGAGGAAACGATTATCAGGGTTGGAATGCCAGCAATGCTTTGCATAATCTTCATATCGCTCTACGGGGCTTACGGGCTGCTGGGCATACCTGCAGTTGTAGTCTTCTTCGTGGCATTTGTTCTAATAATACTGATAAGCTTCGCAGACTTCATCATATTCCCGCTCTTCACCAAGCTTCTTAAGGTAACGACAGTGCCTGCAAAAGACTATGTGATACCGAAGGAGAACGAGGGCGTTGTGAAATACGTGAACGGTTTGTACTATGCCACAGGATATGTGACTGCAAACATCTACAATTATGTGTTCAACGCTGAGCAGATAACCGAGGGCGAAGACACGGAGATGGCGCTTGGGCCTGAGAAATGGGAGAAAGCCATCATGAACATAAGGTTCCCGTTCAAGTTCATAGGAATAGGGCAGGCAGTCGACATACAGAAGTACAGGGACGACCTTGAGGGCAGGCGCGGCTACATAGAGTTCCAGTACTCGAAAAGCGAGAGCGCCACTAATGTGTCGTCGACAGTGCTTGAGGACCTGCGCAGGCGCATGCGGGTATTGCAGGTGAGGATAGACAGGCTCGGTGCAGGGGAGCGCCCTCTGAGCAGCATGCTCTACATAGAAACCACGGCTGTTGGCATAACCATGAAGGATGCGTCAAACAACCTTACTCAGCAGATCCAGCAGCTTGAGACGATATTCAACACCTTCGACCTGAACCTTATGCGGGTGGTTGGAAGGGAGATGTACAGTTTATACAAGCTGAATTATTACCTGCCAACTATGGATGAATTGATTGGCGAGTTCCAGTTCCAGAAATAAGGGTTAAATATGTTTAAGCATATGCAGAATAAGAAAAAGGTGTGGGTTTGGGATTGATACGCGTCCAGAACATAATGAGCAATGAGCTTGCAAAGAGGGTATTCTTAACAAGGCCGCCCGAGCCGCCGCCAGAATTCCTGTTGAACGACCCTACAGATTCCATTTTCATAGGAATAACAAGGAGGTACGGCGTCCCGCTCACATGGACCTTTTCCACGCTGACAAACCCGCATATTTCTGTTGTGGGGATAACAGGAGCAGGCAAATCCTTCTTCGTGAAGACCTTTCTTATAAGGGCGAGCTACGTCTGGAACGTAAATGCGATAATAATTGACTGGGCTGGCGAATACAAGTCATGGGTCGTGCAGAGCGGCGGAAAGGTGGTGAGCCTTGGCAGGGGCGACTTCATAAACATAATGGACCTTGCAGGCATGAAACCATTGGACAGGGCTAAGCAGATAATGAATTCGCTTGACATACTGACCGACATTATGACCTTTGCAGAGCAGCGAAGGCTCACGGCAGAAGCCATAGAACAGACGTATGTCAATGCAGGCTTCCCGCTTACGAAAGTGCCGGAAGGCGATAAGGAGGCGCCCACGCTGAAGAACGTGACTGCGCTTCTCGAGGAGAAGCTCAGCGAGGGCAATTACGCGTACCCGGCAGAATTAGAAAATGCGATATACAGATTGAGGGAATTCTCAAGGGAGGGGGAGGACTTCTTCGCAAGGAAGAGCACCATAGACCTCGACAAGCTGATAACTTCAGGGCTCGTCGACATAGACCTTTCCGGTCTTCCTGACGAGCGCTTCAGGGCGCTTGCAGGGCTGTTCATGCTGCAGACTCTAAAAGAAAAGATGCGTTTCGAGGGCTGGAGCGCGAACAAGGGGCTGAAGGCGCTAGTAGTCCTTGACGAGGCATGGAAGATAGCGAGCGATGAGAGGAGCGATGCGATTACAATAATACGCGAAGGAAGGAAATATCAGTTCGGCCTCATAGTTGCTTCGCAGAACCCAACTGACATAAACGAGGCGATATTTTCAAACGTGGGCACTTCGATAATACTTAGGATAAGGTTCGAGAAGTTCCTTGACTATCTGCAGGGCTCCCTGGGCTTCACCGCATTCATGCGCGACGAGATAAGCAAGTTTGGCGTAGGCCAGGCTGCGATTGACCTCTCTTTCCAGACTTCAATACGCTTCCCTTCCGTGTTTGTTATCGAGAGGATAATAGGCGAAACGCCTCTCAACGTGTATAATGTCACCCTGGGAGACATACTGCAGGAAGGCGAGTTCGGAGATACGAACCTGCAGAAGGATTATTACCTTAAGAAGATGGACATTACATCAAGACTTGTGCGCGCAAACGCTAGCACCGAAGTGATA
>DAIDAD010000058.1 GCA_027310795.1 Candidatus Micrarchaeaceae archaeon
TGCAAGTACTGATTGCTTATTTTCCCGCAATCACTGCAGATTTGCAGGAGGGATATTATTATGGCAGAAGATTTGGAGAAACTAACCAAGTTCATCGCTGAGAATAAAGGAAAGAGGAAGTTCAAGCAGACAGTTGAACTGGCAATAAACTTCAAGGGCATAGACCTTTCGAAGCAGGACAACAAGATAAACATAGACATAATGCTGCCGCATGGCAAAGGCAAGGTCAAGAAGATAGCAGTTTTCTCCAACGACCGCGCAATATCTGAAGAAGCGAAGCAGAACAGCATGGAAGTGATCGGCAGCGCTGAGATAGAAGCGATAGCAAAGGATGGCAAGCGCCTCAACTCATTGCTCGACTACGAACTGATAGCGCAACCGCAGCTCATGCCTGCGATAGCAAAAAGCCTCGGGCAATTCCTAGGGCCGAGGAACAAGATGCCGAAGCCGCTCATAGGAACGACCCTCAAGACCATGTCAGGAGACCTGACAAAGAAGATAACGCTCAAGAGCAAGGGCAAGAACGTGCCCACGGTGCACTGCGTAGTCGGAACGGAGGACATGCAGGCAGAAGAGATATACGACAACATAAAGGAGATAGTGAACAACATAAACAAGAAACTGGGCGGGAACCACATACGGTCCCTGTACGTGAAGCTGACGATGAGCGAGCCCCTAAGGTTCATATGAGTGATGTTATGATGCTAAAAGCGCAGAAAGTGGAATTTGTAGAAAAACTCAAAAAAGAGATGAAGAACTACAAGACCATAGGGATAATGCCAATCGACAGCGTGCCGGACAAACTTACGCAGAGGGCGAAGAACATGCTGAGGCCCGACACAAAAGTGATAGTGGCAAGAAAGAGCCTCATAATAAGGGCGCTTGATTCTGACCCTAAGCTGAAGAAACTGGAAGAGCACATAGGCCCGAACTTCGCGCTCATACTGTCCAACAGGAGCCCAGACGAGCTCAATGAGATTGTATCTTCAAACAAGATGAAACTCGGAGCGAAGCCGAACCAGGTCTCGCCAGAGGACATATTCATAGAATCAGGTGAAACCACAATAGCGCCTGGGCAGGCGGTCACTGATTTGAAGACAGCGGGGATAGACGTCCAGATAGTGAAAGGAAAGGTAATTATTTCAAAATCAAAGGTGCTCGTGCCCAAAGGCAGCAAGATAACAATAGCAGTTTCAAAGGCGCTGAAGATGCTCGACATAGCGCCTTTCGAGGCAGGGACAAGGATACAGGCGCTGATGAGCGACGGAATTCTGTACCACGGGCTTGCATTGATGGTTAATGCGGAATACTTAAGGAACGAGATAGCAAGGAGCTTTGCGCAGGCATGCTCAATAGCATCAAGCGCAGGAATAATAACGGAATACAACATAAAAGAGAGCATAGCAAAGGCATACGTTTCTGCAATGGGACTTGGCATAGAAGCCAAAGTATACGAACCGGAAGTGGCAGAGAAGCTCCTCGCGCAGGCAGTGCTGCAGGCGCTGTCGATAAACGCACTGCCAAAGGAACAGGCAGAAGAGAAAGCAAAGGAAGCGGACAAGCCTGAAGAGAAGAAAACCGACGCTGAACAAAAATGATATTGAAAGGTGAATCAAATGGAATACATATACGCTGCACTCCTCTTGGATGCTGCAGGAAAGGAGATAGACGAGAAGAGCCTTGAAAGCGTAGTAAAGGCCGCGGGGCTGGACCCTGACGAGGCTATGGCAAAGTCGGTCGCAAAGTCGCTCAAGGGAGTGAACATTAAGGAAGTGATAAAGAACGCACAATCCGTGCAGGCCGCTGCGCCAGCCCAGACGGCAGCACCGCAAGAAGGCAAGAAAGAGGCTAAGAATGAAGTCGCAGCGGAAGAGCACATGAGCGAGGAGCAGGCAGCAGGAGGACTTGCAAGCCTGTTCGGCTGATTATTCCATGGCAGCTGTATCAATTGCCCTGCATGGCAATTTTTACATTTCTGCATGGGATATCACAGATGTTATTTAAGCGTTTCCCGAGATGTTGCTACTGATGGTGTATCTAAATGCAAGTATATGTGGAAAAACCTAAATGCACCGGGTGCCATCACTGCTTTGATGTGTGTCCAGTTGCTGTATTCGAGATGAAGGACAGGGCCTCTCCTGATGTCAACAGCGATGTTGCGCCGGCAGAGGAGCAGTGGAAGGGCCAGACGCTCCCAGATGTAAAGGCGAAATGGGAGAATGTACAGGACGGCCACAAGCACTTCGCGCAGGCGAGCGACGGGACGAGCGGCGGGATTTCAGTAGCAGTGCAGGGTCCTGCATGCATACTCTGCCAGGCATGCCTTGTGGAGTGCGAAGGCGAGTGCATAGTCATAACCGATGACACGAACAACGTCTACAAGTCGATATACAAATAATATTAATTGCAGAGAATGGCCAGGCTCTCACCTTATTACCTGGCCTTTTTTCTTTGACACTGTGAAGTCTATCGCTACCTCTACACTTCTGCTGGAGTAAGGCCGCACTACCCTTTTGTTTATTATCCTAGCAGAGCGTCCGTTTGCATCAGCGCATCCCTTTACCAGCTTTATGCCCTCTGAGAAAGGATCTTCAGAATCGCCGAACGCATAATAATGGATAACGCCCTTATCCTTTGATATCATCATTGCAGTGGATAAGAACTCATGTGCCTTCATGGGAAGCGGCATTATGACCCTGTCAGCAAGCCCTTCAACAACTTCCTCTGCCCTGTTAGCATCTCCAAGGGCTGCATTGACATTTGATGTTTTGTTAATCTTTATGTTCTCAAGCATGTACCTGTATGAATCCTTGTTCAGCTCTATCGCAGTTACAACTGAGCGCCTGTTCTTCCTTGCAATCTCTATCGCAAAAGGGCCAACCCCTGCGAACATCACCACAACATTTTCACCGTCTTTTGAAAGGTCGACGATCCTTTTCCTCTCGTATGCGAGCCTTGGCGAGAAGAAGGTCTTTCTAACATCGAACCTGAAAACAGAGCCGTTTTCCCTGTATTCCGCAATGTAATTCCTTTTTCCTGCAACAAGTGCAAAGGCCCTTTTCCTGTACTTCCCTTTGACAGCGCCTGCCTTTCTCAGCACGGTTTTTACGCCTTTGTTAACCTGCATTATTGACTGCGCAATAGCCCTGCCCTTCTTCCCGCCTTCCCCTATCACCGCTATACTGCCAAGCACTTCGTAGCTCTTTATTGAGGAATCGTAATCCTTTCCAAGACTGCTGCGCAGTAGGTCCCTGTAACTCTTCCTAACAAGCATGCTGCGCTTTAAAGTGCCCATAGAATACCTCATATTAAAAACGAAATTAGGTTAACGTATATTATAACTTGTTACAAATTCGCCAGATTTACTCGTTTATCACTATATAGTGGTTGTAGTAGTCGATGTAGTATTTGTAGTGCTTCCAGAAGCAGTACTCGTTATAGTGCTAGTTGCAGTGGTACTTATCGTAGTTGTTGAATTTACTATGTTGAACGGGTCAATCTGGTAGCTTGGCATGATTCCATTTGGAGGCGCATTTCTAACCCTAACCCACTGCGCCCCTATGCTGTTCAATTGCGCACCATTTCTCATCTGCGCAAAGCCTATGTTTGCAGGATACCCTGGAGCATCAGTAGTTATTGGCTGGTGTGATGCCCTTTGCCCTTCACTGTAATTGATGTACTGGAATGATGAAGTACTTGAATACGGAACTATTGTGAATATTCCAGTGGCTGTTTCTGTACCTGGGATTATGCTTCCATATGCAATTCCGCAGCCGTTTGCCTCAAATGACTGACTTATCTGGTCAGGGTATGTGTTTCCGCATGCCTCCCTTATCACAGTTCCTGCCCATGCTGTTCCACCTAAGAATGTCACTGGTTCAGCAGTGTTTATGTACCCTATATTATCTTCTGCATCTGACACTATGTCTGCATCAAACGCAGTTCCTGAATTTTCACTAGGCCCAACAAAATAGCCGTTCTGGTTGAAGGTTATGGACAACCCTTTAAATGCTGATACCG
>DAIDAD010000059.1:0-462 GCA_027310795.1 Candidatus Micrarchaeaceae archaeon
AGGGAGTACATAAGGAACTCGCAGATAGAAGTCACTGGTTTCGGAATGTCGATATACAACGCGCTGCATGCATACTGCCCTGACATACTCGATTAGCAGTTGACAAGGAAGCTTGAGGATGACATGGAAGGGATATCGAAGGGCAAGATAACGAGCGACCATGTGATACGTGAAGTAGAAGAGATAATAACAAGAATAACCTCGATATTCAAGGCAAAACAGACAGAGATAGGGAAGAAGCTCTCGGAAGGGCTCGAGAAGAGCGAGATGGAAGCCAGCATAGGCAAGTGCAAGTGCGGCGGCGATCTGATAGTCAGGAGGTCGATGGCTGGAAAGTCCTATGCGCAGTGCAACGCCTGCCAATTGTCGTACCCGCTGCCGCAGTATTCAAAGGTCGTGCCTATAGGGAAGGTCTGCGAGCTCTGCGGAACCCCGATCGTGAAGGTGTTCAGGAAAGGGCAG
>DAIDAD010000059.1:472-3914 GCA_027310795.1 Candidatus Micrarchaeaceae archaeon
GATGGACCTCGACCCGAAGTGCGAGTCGAAGAAGGACTGGGGCAAGCCAAAGCCTGCGAAGCCTGCAGCAGCCAAACCGGTGTCTGTGCCGAAGAAAGCCGCAGTAAAGAGGGCCACAAGGGCAAAGGCGAAAGCAAGCATAAAAGCAAACCCAAAGGCAGAGGCCGCTCCAAAAGAGGATGTATAGATGTTCATGTATCCGAGAATGTACAAAAAGCTGAAGCGCGGGCCGCAGGTGATACTGCCTAAGGACATAGGCATGATAATCGCATATTCAGGGATAGGCAAGGAGAGCGTATGCATGGACGCAGGCACGGGCAGCGGATGGCTCGCAGTGTCTCTTGCAAGGATCTGCAAGACCGTCTATTCATACGACATAAGGGAGGAGTTCACAGCCATCGCGGAGAAGAACGCAAGGATCCTCGGATTAGAGAACATACGATTCAGGAACGGAGACGTATGCATCAAGATACAAGAGAGGGGCATCGACCTGGTAGTCCTTGACATGCCATCATCTGAAAAGGCGCTTGCGAATGCAAAGAAGGCGCTTGCAGAAGGAGGCACTGTAGTCGGGTACCTGCCGCACATGGAGCAGGTTCAGCGCTTCGCGGCAAAGCTCGAAAAGCTGAAGTTCAGCGACATAAACACTGTTGAAGTGATAGTAAGGGACATGCTTGTGAGAAAGGAAGGGATGCGCCCTTCGACAAAGGGGATATGGCACACCGCATACCTCGTATTCGCAAACAAGCCTCTTCCTGCCGCTATGCAGAAGAAGCAGGCGCAGGAAACGCAGCATGGAATATGACTGCTATTCATAACATATTTAATAATTGCACAAGATACTACCCTAAGCATATGCAGATAAGTGTGAGCGCTTGCCGATACATGAATCCTTAGAGTCGAGAAGGACACAGCTTCTTATCCTTCTTGCAATCACAGCAGTGATAGTGATACTCACAATCTACTACCGGACGACGATGCTCAGCTACGCCGGTTTCTACGAGCCCGATGGCTTCTATCACTTTTCAGTTATAAGGGCGGCAGTGGGCAACCACTTCATCGTCCCGCACTTCCTTTCAATATCGGGATACCCTGCAAGCACGCCTGTCAGCGAACCGCAAGGCCTGTACTGGGTGACTCTCTTCCCATACCTTTTCTTGCAGCTCTTCGGGGTAAGCTACTACAACATAATGCGCCTCATACCTGTCCTTTTCGGAATATTCGATGTCATAGGCGCATACTTCATCTCAAGGCTGATAAGCAAGGACAAGGTATTCGGAATGCTGTCGATGCTCTTCGTCGCGCTGTCCATGGGCGACGCTGCTAGGACGAGCGCCCTGATATACAGGGGCGACGGCTTCGTCACAATATTCCTCATAATATCGCTGGCTTTCGCAGTGATGATCCTGAAAGCGGATGATTCCGAGAAGAAGGAGAAAAGCCTTTTCGGGATAAGATATGATCCAAAGCTGACGGCGTACGCCGTATTGTCCGCTGTATTCCTCAGCATGTGCAATTACGTGTGGAACGGCGCAGCCTTTGCAACAGCAGTCTACATGTTCATGATACTGATAGTGATTATGCTCTCGTTCATATTCCAGAAAAAAGAGATGCTGGAAAACTCGAAGTATCTCATAGCCTCGCTTATCTTATGGTACATACTGGTGAACATATACATCGCAGCAGGCTTCTTTACCAAGCAGACCTTTACAGGGCTCAATGCAATCTCCCTTCTCTTCCTCGCAGTGATGGGCTGGCTCATAGCAAAGTACCTAGGCGCAAACTCGCATAAATACAAGCAGGCCCTGGGCTCTGCGCCGGCGAGGGCTGTCATCGCCGCGCTGGCGCTCGCGGCCGCAGGCGCAGCGATATACTTCGTGGACAACCCGTTCATATACGAGATATTCGTCGGCAACGGCTTCATAATAACGAGCAACTTCGCAGCCACTATACAGGAGCTGCAGCCGCCTACGCAGGCTTTCCTCTATGCGAGCTTCGGCAACGTCCTCTTCCTGAGCCCGATGTCGATAGTGATGTATCTTTCCACGGCATATGCGTCGATGTCAAAGCTGCTTGTCTGGATCATCATGCTGGTTCTCACAATACCATACCTGTTCATGCAGGTCTTCGACCCTGACGGCTTCCTCTCAGGCAGAGCAAAGGTGCATTTCAACCTGAACCCAGGCATACTGATGCTCATAGCGTATTTCATGGTCACGGCATACCTGCAGATAAACGCGATAAGGTTCAACTCCCTCATCTCAATACCGCTTGCAATCTTCGGCGCATACACGGTGTACTGGCTGGTGTCGTTCACAAAGGCGCACTCGAAAGGAAATGCAAGGCGCATAGCGATTGCAGTTGAGATGCTGCTCATACTGGCATTCATCTACACGCTGCTTACCGCAGACGTCCTGTACTCGAGCAGCCTTTCACAGGCAGACAACATAAACCCGCAGTTCCTGAGCGCAATGTCATGGTTCAAGAACAACTCAGCTGCGAACAGCGTGGCACTCACATTATGGCCTGACGGCTCTGTTGTCGAGGGATGGGCGAACAGGACGAGCGTCACGGACAGTGTAGGCTCGCAGAACGCGAGCAAGGCGAATCCGTTCGCCGCATGGCTCTTCAACGCAAGCCCAGACTCGCAGTTCCTTACCAGCAAGATAAACGGCAAACCCGATTATTTCCTCTCAAGGTACACGTGGCTGCTAGAGACCTCTGGCATATACACGGAATCAAACCTGACGGCAAACTCGTCATTGTACGGATCTGTGCTGCTCAACCAGTTCGGCGAGAACTTCAATTCAACAACTGAATTCTTCAGGTTCTCGAACCCGCAGGGGATAAATGCAGTCGCATACATACCGAAGAACAACTCTGCAACAGCGCTGCGCTCATACATAACATACCAGCAGAACGGCCAGAACGTGATATCGCCGTTCAAGTCCGTTGCATTCTACGACCAGGACAATGCAAACTACAGCATAGTGAACCAGACATATTTCAACGAGACGAACGGCGACATGCTGCTGATAATGTACTCTGCGGTGCCGAGGCAGGGCTTCGCGGTGAACATAACCGGTGCATACATATTCACAGGCCAGCTTGCAGACACAAACATGATAAAGCTGCTCTTCTTCTGCGGCTATAATTCATGTGCATGGGACAACCGCGGCGCGGAGATGCGACTCGTGTACATAAACCAGGATTCGAAGATATACAGAATAGTGTACAACACGACAGGCTGACAATATGCAGGAAATACTCAAAGCAGACATAATTGAAGCGGCAAGGAATCCTGTAGCTGCGCTAAAGTACCCGAAGACAATGCGATGGAGGGCAAAGCTCTACACCCATCTCAAGGAGATATTCATAAACCAGGAATACACGCTGCTTGTGCAGAAGCTGAAACCAGGCACCACTCTTATAGATATAGGCG
>DAIDAD010000005.1:0-6719 GCA_027310795.1 Candidatus Micrarchaeaceae archaeon
AGCTTAAAGAGATAAGCCCAAAGATCACATTAGGGGACAGGATTAATAATTTGTCAAGTTCCTAAATAAGTGTGATTCAATGAAACTGCTGCACCAGATGCCACCTTACAACCTCTTCGGGATAGAAGAACAAGAGTACAAGAAAGCAAAGGTAGTGGCGCTTCCAGTCCCTTATGATTCGACCACGACTTACAAATCGGGCACAAGAGACGGGCCGCATGCTATAATAACAGCAAGCAGGAACCTGGAGCTTTACAACGAGGAATACAAAAGAGAAATAGGTGAAATAGGCATATTTACAACGGAAGAGCTCGAGCCGAGCCTTGATTCGCCAGGGGAGACTGTTAACAGGGTAGAAAAGGAAGCCGGGTTAATACTAGAAGACGGGAAACTGCCGCTGCTTATCGGAGGGGAGCACTCCATTGCGATTGGTGGAATTCGGGCAGTTGCAAAGAAGAACAAGGACTTCAGTGTTATACACTTCGACGCGCATTCTGATTACAGAAATGAGTACGCAGGGAGCAAATACTGCCATGCATGCATAATGGCAAGGGCGAGGGAGGCGTGCCTAAGCTGCTACAGCATTGGAGTAAGGAGCATAGACAAAGAATCTGCTGTCAGATATTCAAAGGACATATTGTACAGGAAAGATATGCATTCGCTTTCAATAGATGAGATTTCAAATATGATAAACAGGCATACAAAGAAAAATGTCTACATAACAATAGACTTTGATGTGCTGGACGGCGGAATAATGCCGAGCGTCGGCACCCCAGAGCCGGACGGCCTGAACTTTTACGAGATGGACAGGATACTGAAGAACATACTGAAGGAGAAGAAGCTGCTCGGCATAGACTTCAACGAACTTTCGCCAATTTCTGGAATGATAGCCCCTGACTTCCTTGCAGCAAAGTTGATATTCAATGCTTTATGCCATGCGTTCTTTCAGAAAAAAGGCAAATGAGCATTCAATACTCTATTCCTTCAGGCCTTCTCATGCGCCCCTTTATTATCCTTGACAACTTGGTTGCGGTGTCCTCGCGCATTCCGTTAAGCCTTATCACCTTCAGCTCCTTTCTGGAAAGAGACACCTCAAAATACTCCTTTTTGTGTATGGTGCCGACGTCTATGCCGTCATACCTTATTATGCCCCTGTACTTCTCTATCCTTATTCCCAAAGTCTTGTCTGGGCTGAGTATTATCGAATTGGTGTACGGGCCATCAGCATTGAGGAAGGTCACGCAGAGGAGCCTTGGCGAGAGTATTATCGGACCGCCTGCTGACCTGTTGTAAGCAGTTGAACCTACTTCGCTTGTTACGAGTACTCCGTCGCCAGCCATTATGTAAGGGTACACCACTTTCTCAGCATGGTCCTCCTTATAATATATGCTGAAATAGACCTCTTCGCGCCAGTTGTGCAGCAGTATCTCGTTAACTGCATAATACTTCTTTCCTTTGTATGAAAGCGCTATCTTGTTGCCCAGGCTTTCAACGGAATACTGCTTCTTCTTCAGCTTCTTTATTATCAATTCCATGTCCTTTACGCTGACATCTGAATAATAGCCTGAGCTGTTGCTCTCATTGCCCCTTATTGCAAGGATGGGTCCGTTGAATTCCCTTGCAGCCTTTACAAAAGTGCCATCTCCTCCTACAGCGATGCAGATATCGCCTTTCCTAGTAACCTTGAATTCCTTCTCAAGCTTCTTTATC
Organism: Candidatus Micrarchaeaceae archaeon; assembly: GCA_027310795.1. GTDB lineage: Archaea > Micrarchaeota > Micrarchaeia > Micrarchaeales > CABMGC01 > JAKAUU01. The sequence continues at coordinate 1,711 of DAIDAD010000005.1, forward strand.
TCCTTGTAGTACTTCTTGCATATTATCGTTATCTTCAACAAATCAACCTTTTCCATAATAGAAGTGCAGCGGCCTTCCTAGCGCTGCCTCTGCCGCTTCCTGCACAGCTTCAGAGAATGTCGGGTGCGGGTGTATCGTGTCGGCGATGTCCTCAAGAGTAGCGCCCATCTCTATGGCAAGAGCAGCCTCTGCTATCATTGCGTTAGCGTCCTGCCCTACTATCTCTATGCCCTTTACAATCTTTTCATCATCATATGCTATCTTCACAAAGCCCTCCTTCTTTCCAAGCGCTATTCCCCTTCCTACGGCGCTCATCGGGAATTTCTTCACGTTCTTCTGGTCCTCTATGCTCCCGGCTATCGCTATCTCAGGGTCGCAGAATATAACTGCCGGTATCACTATGTTGTCGAACCCCGAATTCATCCCAGAAGCCCTTTCCGCAGCGACGACCCCCTGCCTTATCGCCTTGTGCGCAAGCAGCGGCTCTCCTATCACATCTCCTATTGCAAGTATGTTTTCATCATCTGTCTGCATGCTCCTGTCGACTCCTACGAAGCCCTTCTCATCTGTTTTTACCTTGGTATTTTCCAATCCCAGGCCTGCAGTATAAGGGGAAAGGCCTACGGCAACAACAACAATGTCTGATTCAACCGCTGAACCATCGGATAACTTGAGGCTGTTGCCTTGATAAGAAACAGGCATATTTCCAGCATGCACTTTTACACCTAGGGCAGACAATCTATTCTTCACAAGCGCTGTTGCATCAAGATCGAACTTAGAAAGCACATCCGACCTCGCTATTACATGCACAGAGGAGCCCAGCTTTGCGAACATGCCTGCGATTTCTACAGAAACATAGCCTGCGCCTATTATCGAGATCGCTTTTGGTATATAATCAAGAGAAAGCGCCTGTTTGTAGTCGATTATATTGCCGCCGAACTCGAAGCCCCTGAGAGGCGCTGGAACTGAGCCTGTCGCAATTATCGCTTTTTTGAATTCAAGAGACGTGCCATTGGTCAGCTGCAACGTGCTTGAATTAAGGAACGTGGCCTCGCCCTTCACGACCTCTATGCCGTTTGCCTTGCAAAGGCTTTCAACTCCATGCTCAAGTTTTTCAGATACCGCTGTGCGCCATTCATGCATCCTCTTCGGGTCTATGCTCAATGCCCCTGATATGCCCATCTCTTCAGAATGTGTTGCAGAATAGAACAGGTCTGCAATATGTATCAGCGTCTTTGATGGTATGCATGCATAGTTTAGGCAGTGGCCTCCGAGTTTCTCCTTTTCGACGATTGTGACGCTCATTCCAAGTTCAGCAGCCCTTATTGCAGATACGTAACCTCCCACTCCTCCTCCTACTACTGCAAGGTCTACCTCTTCAGGCAGTGAACCCATCACCATTAAAGCATCTCGAGGAATTCCGGGTCCTCTATATATCTCTTGAACGCGTTGCCGAACAGCACAGCCTCTGCCCCATCTACAACCCTATGGTCGAAAACAAGCGAAAACGGCAGCTGCTTGCCTATGACTATCTTCCCATCCTCAACAACAGGAACGTCCTTTATCATGTGCACCCCCAATATACCAACCTCAGGGTAGTTTATCATCGGCACTGAGAGAAAGCCTCCTCCAAGGCTGCCTATGTTAGTTATCGTAAACGTGCTGTCCCGCATCTCCTCTATAGATATTGAATTGTCGAGCACCTTCTTGTGCAGCTCCATTATCTCCTTTGCGATTGCCGCTATGCCTTTCTTGTCAGCGTTCTTCACGACAACCACCTTCAGGCCGTCAGGCGATTCTGCCGCAAGCCCTATGTTGTAGTATTTCTTCACTATGATTTCCTGCTTCTCATGGTCATAGCTTGCATTGAACCTCGGATTTTCCTTCAATGATTGGACGGCCGCTTTTATTATGAATGGAAGGAAGGTCAGCTTGAAGCCAACTTTTTCAGCATTCGGCTTCTCCCTTTTCACAATTTCATACAGATGCCCTGCATCGGCGATGTCCATGCTTGCAGCCCTTGGTATTGTCCATGATAATTCCATGTTCTTTGCAATCGTTTTACGTGTCTGAGACATTGGCACTCTTTCAACTTCTTCCCCATGCTGTTCTTCAAGAACTTCGGAGAATCTAGGAATAAGCTTCTGCGGGGCAGCAACTTTGTTTGCAATCCCTTTCAGGTCGTTTTCCAGTACTCTTCCCGCAGGCCCTGTCCCATGCACCGAATTCAGGTCAATGCCCAGGTCTCGTGCAAGCTTCCTCACATAAGGCGTTGCGAGAATCTCATTATTTGCAGCTGCAGCAGGCATGCTTTTTGCCTGCGGCGCTGCCCTTCCTTCAGCAGGCGCAGTCTTGGCTGAAGCTGGGACCGCATCAACAGCTCCCTCTCCGACAGTTGCTATAAGGTCGCCGACTTTTACCTCAGTGTCTTCCTTTGCAAATATCTTTATCTTTCCGGATACAGGCGAAGGTATGTTGACGACTGCCTTGTCGGTCTCTATCTGCACAACAGCCTGGTCCTCCTTTACATCATCGCCGTCCTTGACGAGCCATTTCTGCAGATGCCCTTCTGTAATGCCTTCTCCAACGTCTACGAACTTTATCTCCTTCAAATCTACACCGACATAATTCTGTCAATCGCTTTTGAAACCTTCAATTCATTTGGTATGTAGTACTTTTCATACCCCGGGAACGGGTATGGCAAACTGTCAGACGCAACCCTTATCACAGGCGCCTTTAGGTCGAATATCGCCTTCTCAGCAATCCTCGCAGCTATCTCTGCTCCTGCGCCGAAGCTTAGGGAAGCCTCGTGCACTATGAGCGCCCTGCCCGTCTTCTTTACGCTCTCTATTATGCTTTTCTCGTCAAGAGGGTTTATCGTCCTAATGTCAATAACGTCCGCGTCTATCTTCCTTTTCTCAACCACGTTCTTTACCACAGGCACCATTGTGCCGTATGTTATTATGCTGAGACTGTTTCCTTCCTTAATCGTTTTTGCCTTGCCTATGGGCACTTCATATGCCTCTTCAGGAACATCTTCCTTGAACAATCTGTAAAGTTTTGTCGGCTCAAGGAAGACAACGGGATCATCAAGCTTAGATGCAGCTATCAACAATCCTTTTGCGTCATAAGAGCCAGATGGTTCAACAACAATGAGCCCGCCCATGTGCGCATAGTAGACTTCAGGGCTCTCGGAATGGTGCTCAAGAGTGCGCACTCCGCCGCTCACCGGTGTCCTCACTATCATGGGCACCTTGAAAGCAGACCTCGTCCTGCTCCTGTACCTTGCGGCATGATTCACCAGCTGGCTGAATCCTAGGAACATGAACCCAGCAAACTGTATCTCAGGAATTGGCCTTAGCCCTGATATCGCCATTCCGATCGAAGTGCCTATGATTCCCGATTCCGCGAGCGGCGTGTCTATTACACGGGTCTCGCCATATTTCTCAAGAAGGCCTTCAGTAATTCTGAATACGCCTCCGTCTTTTCCAACGTCTTCGCCGAGTATGACTGCATTGGCATTTTCCTTCATTATGTTATCAAGTGCGCTGTTGAGTGCAGCCACCATATTCGACATCATTGCAAATCACCCTGCCAGAAATTCTCTTTAACAGCTTCGTCCATCTCTTCTTTAAGCACATCAGGCATGAAGCTGTAAAGGTTCTCGAACATGCTCTTTGGGTCAGGAACAAAACTCTCAGCTTTTTCTATCGCGCTGTCTATCATCTCTTTGTTCTGCTCTATGAAAGCAGCTTCTTTTTCATCATCCCAAAGCCCCTTGCCATTCAGGTATTTCTTCACCCTTGCAATAGGGTCCTTCAGCTTCCATTTTTCAAGCTCTTCATCGCTCCTGTACTTTGTAGGGTCGTCTGCAGTAGTGTGCAGGCCCATCCTGTAAGTCAGCGCCTCTATAACGGAAGGCCCGTCCTTTGAAGCATCAACCGCCTCCTTCACTGCCTTGTACACCGCAATTACGTCATTTCCGTCAACCTGCACAATCCTTTTTATGCCTGCAGCTACGCCCTTCTGCGCAAGCGTCTCTGCAGCCGTCTGCTTCTTCGTGGGCTCTGATATCGCCCAGCTGTTGTTCTCTATTATCGTTACAAGCGGTAGGTTCCATTCGCCTGCGAAGTTGATAGCTTCGTAGAAGTCACCTTCAGACGTGCCTCCGTCCCCTACAAAAGCAATCACGGCTGCTCCCGTATTCTTGTACTTCTGCGCAAATGCAACTCCTGCAGCATGAGGCATCTGCGTCGATACCGGCACAATCACAGGCAACCCTTTCACGCTTTCAGGTATCTTCTGCGCCTCTTCATAACCGCGCCAGTAAGTGAAGAACAGGTCAAGAGGAAGCCCGCGCACAAGGTATACTGCATGCTGCCTGAAGTTCGGCACGAAATAATCCTCTCTTCTCAAAGCCATTCCGCTGCCAACCTGCGTTGCTTCTTCGCCAAGCAGCGGCGCATAAGTCACGGCTCTGCCCTGCCTCTGCAGGCTTAGTGCTTTTGCATCGAGTTCTCGCGCAAGCACCATGTATTTCAGCATTTCAAGTATCTTGTTGTCGTCAACATACTGCGGCAGCAGCGCAGCATCTACATTGCCATTCTCATCCATTATCTGGAAATAATCTATGTTGCCCCTGAATACCTCTTTTTTCAACAAAAAGCACCATTAAGAATAAGGAATTGGCTTTTATATGGTTTTTGCAAAGTACAAGAACCAGAAACACAACATGCATAAAAATTAATATTGTTTCAAGCAGTGAATAGTATGGTATTATGGAACTTACTGTGCTCGGCTCCGGCAGCGGAGTGATAAGGAAGAAGCGAACAAGCGCATCCTTCTTGATCAGGGCGGATTCCGGAGAAACATTCCTGCTGGACGCGGGCTGGGGCGCGCCCATGAGGCTACTTCAGGCAGACCAGGACATATGGTCTCTTGACCACATACTGATATCGCACCCGCATCCGGACCACATGGGCAGCCTCATGAACATACTCCAATCGATG
>DAIDAD010000005.1:6729-13927 GCA_027310795.1 Candidatus Micrarchaeaceae archaeon
AGGTGAGCGGCAAGGGATGGCAGAAAAGACTGAGGAAGGAGCCGCTGCACCTGCATGGCTACTACGGATTCAAGGATCACTACGAAACCATCAGAGGGATAATGTTCCCTGAAAGAGAAGAGCCTTATGAAGTCAAGCTATATGAATACAAGAATAACAGAAGAAGATTCGGCAATGCTATAATAAGCGGCACAGAGGTCAGGCATGCGCCGCGTTTCTGGTCTTCGTCTTCATTCAGGATAGAGGCTGACGGCAAAAGCATGGTTTATACAGGCGATTGCGGTTATGATGAGAGATTCGTAAAGCTGGCAAAAGGGGCAGACCTGGGATTGTTTGAGATGTCCGTGCCTTCATGGATGTATAAAAAAGGCGCTAAACCAGGCCATATCTCGCCGTACGAATGCGGGCTTATTGCATCCGAGGCAAGAGTCAAGAAACTGGCTTTGGTGCACCTGTACGACAATGATTCCGCAGGAAATATAGAAAAAGAGGTAAGGAAGAACTTCGGTGGCGAACTGTTCATAACAAAAGACCTGCAGAAAATCGTCATATAAATAAAAGATAACAGCTGCAAATCTGCTATCCTTATCTCGGCAAATGGTACCAAAAACACAGCTTATTCTGCGAAAAAAGCCAATTAAAGAACCCTTAAATATGAAAAATGACGCAATAGAATCACATAGTGTGGATGGTAATATGACAACAACAATCGAAAGGGTAGCAAAATTAGAAACTATAGGAAATAACCTAAAGAAAGAGATGTCAGGCAGTGCATTTGGAAGGGAACCAGCAGTCATAATATATCATCCTTCAAGGCTCCCTGGAAAGGAAGAGTTCAACGCTCTTTTTGCAGCTTCAAGAGACCAGGCTGTAGAGCACGATATAAGGGCAGGGAAAACCGGCTATTCAATACAGCAGGGAATGTTCACAGACAGGCTGAAGGCATGGGCAGCAGTAGACACTGTAGACAAGTTCAATGAAGCATTAGGGTCTGCAAGGGCTGCGGAACTGATAAAGCTTGTAAATGAAAGGGCTAAGGATGAAAGTCCTGTAACAATAGACAAGATCAAGGGCAAGCTCTTCGTCAAGGACCTTACTTTCGAAGAGCTCCAAAAGCTTGCAAGTGCAGGTGGAGAAGAAATCATGAGCATGAGGCAGTTCCTTGACTCTTATCAGAAAGCCGCAAACAGCAATGTCAAGCCTGGAAAGCTTTCTGTAGACATCAAGGACGGTGATCTTACAATATCGGGCAGTACAGACAAGGCGATAGAGGCTACGAAGGTCTTCATGGAAGAGATAAAAGCCAGGAAACTCAATGACCAGCTGTATATGATTATGCAGTACAACATACCTGCCTTGAACGCATCAAAGAAGATCCTAAACGACTCAGGTGTGCCCAGCGTAGGAGTTATATCGAGCGACATACTAAAGAAGGAAGGCGAATCAGGATTCGCAGCTTATGCGAACAAGCTGGTATTCGAAGCGGGCGCAGACTGGTTAGGGACAAAAGCGGCAGAGCTGCGCATGATACAGGAACTGATAAATGCAAAAAGGCCAAGCATGATGGTGTACGTGCCTCCGAAGGAAAGCGAGGACATAGGCTACCTTGTAAAGATGCTGAGGGACTATCCAAACATAAAAGCAGTCCAGATAGACGCTTGATAAAATAGGCGATATGAATGAATAGTGTGAAAACAACGAACGTGAAAGAGAGTGATGCAGAGATCTATAACGTATGTTCTCAATATAGGAAATATAAAATGGGAGCAGGCGATATGCCAGTGGTCACTCCTGAATTGAAAGGGCAAATAGTCAATCATGTAAGAGAGACATTGGCGGATAGCAAATATTGCGAGAGGAACGATATACATATGGACCGGATAGCATTATTGGCCGAGCTGGCAGGTTTGAACAGGGAAAAGAAACTGGCAGCGAAGATAGCATATAAAGGTTGGATGGACAGCGCAAAGTCTATGGGGAGGGATGGTTTGAGAAACTGGAGAGAAACGTTTGCGATTATGTCCGCAAGGGAGATAGGAAAGGAGTATTTGTTTTTAGCCCAGCGAGACCCTGTGGAATTAATTGAAGGGAGGCGTGAGGAAAAGAGGATTTCAAGGGAAAAAAAGGCGCAGGAAGAGGCGCACAGGCAAATATTAGCACTGGATTCTGCAAACCTGGAAAAAAGAGTAAAGGAATACGGCAACGGCCAGGGAGACTGGTTCACTGACAACCTGCAGGCTGAGGCTATACGATGTTTGGGAGATTACATAAAGGCAAACCCTGCCGGACAGGAAGAGCTGGTAGAGAAAGCAGTATCTACAATTAAGGAGATAGCTGAGTTGCCGTCTACAGGTTTCTGTGACGACAATTACAACTATAACATGCCCAAAGAAGCAGCTGGGTGGGTGCTCAGGGACCTAGGTAAATAGACAAAGGCAGAGGAGTTAGAAGGAACATAGTTGAAGTTATAGCTTTCCTTGAAAGTCTTACAACTACATTTGAAACGACAACATCGTTTCGATAGGTATTAGCATGGCAACACTTTTAACGATTTCTGCGTCCAACTTCCTGACAAAATGCCTCATGATGGAACCTATCTGATGAACACTCTTGAAACTCCTATTATTGAATAATTTGTTTCCGAGGTAACCGTTTATGTATTCTTGGGGGTTCAGTTCTGAATTAGTAAGATTTAAATACCAGAAGCCATGAAAAAGTAATACTTAAGGTATTCTTAAACCAGCCATGCATTAATCTATTGGTGTTAGTATAGACGCATTGATACTCTGTGGAGGCTTCGCAAAACGGCTCGAACCGATAACCACGTATATTCCTAAGCCACTGCTGCCCATAGACAGCAAGCTCATGATCGATTACATACTGGACAACCTTATCCAGAATAAGTTTGACCGCATCATAGTGTCGACCAACAAGAAGTTCGAGAAGCAGTTCACATACTGGATGAATCACAGGAAAGCGGTAAAGAATATAGACATAGAGCTTGTAGTGGAGCCTACGATGCACGAAGGGGAGAAATTCGGCGCAATTAAAGGGATTGAATATATTATAAACAAGTCAAAGCTGAATGATGACCTTTTGATAATAGCAGGAGACAACTTCCACAAGTTCGATCTATCAAGATTGATAGATCATTCGAATAGGCACAAGAACATATCGATAGCACTGCATGATGTAAAAGACTTAAACGAAGCAAAAAGGTTCGGTGTAGTTAGCCTTGAGGACTGCATAGTAAAAGAGTTCGAAGAGAAGCCTGACGCGCCTAAAACAACGCTCATAAGCACATGCATATATGCTGTGCCGAAAGAGCATCTGCATAAATTCGGCGATTACATAAGCAACAAGAACAACCCAGATTCTCCAGGATACTTCATACAGTGGCTTGTAAAGAACAAACATGAAGTGCATGCTGCGGTGTATGATGACTATTGGTATGATGTGGGCACTCCAGAATCATACAAAAAGGTGTTCGAGGACCACGCGGGCAAGCTCTAGCTTATCCTTATTCTGTCAACTGAAAACCGAAACAAAACCGCAAAACATCCGAAGCATTCTTAAACCTTGACTGCCCATTCATACATTGTGCTTGGATGGGCAAAATCTTCGAAACCAAGAAGAAGATAATCGAGCTGATAAAATCGAAGCCGCTGACCATGACGCAACTCTCGGAGAAGCTGGATTTAGGCCCTTCTACCGTGAATCAGCATATAAAGGAGCTGCTCGATATTGGCGCGATAAGGGAGACGGATAACCCATACAGCAGGAAGTGGAAGTATTATGAATACAACAAGGGTTTCGATAAGAAACTTGAGGACCAGGGGTATAACATGGCAAAGGTAAGGACTTTCGCCGTTCTGGCAATTGTGATCGCAGCTGCGATAGGCCTGATCGCCATTCTGTATTATAACAACGGGCTGCCGCAGAATCCAGTCACGACACAGCCTCCTTCAAAAGCAGGTTTTGTAGTGCAACTGACAGACCCCCCACTGGTGCCTCCAGGAACCAATGCGCTTGTAATATCATATTCCTCAATAGGCGTACTTTATAGAAACTCATCCGCATACGAGTATTTCAACGCTTCAGGATCTGCCAACCTCATGAGCCTCACAAACTTCAGCCAGACGCTGGCGGTTATCAGCATAACTAATTACAGCGCAATAAGCAGGGTCAGGCTGAACATCTCTTCCGCTTACATAACCATAGGCAATTCCACATACAACGTAACCCTGCCCCTTAATCACATAAGTGCGGGGGTAAACTCCACCGGTAATTCTTCGATAGGAGGGGTCCTGCTAAACCTGGATCCTACCATAGTGAGGATATACTCTCAGAACAACCAGTCCATATTCGTCATGGTGCCTAACGTAAAGGCAATCTTCGTGGGAAAAGCAGACGTGACAAACGCAGCAGTTGTCGGGCATGTGGAGAGCACAAGTCCTGAAATCAGGCACATGCTGCAGTCTAGCAGCAGAATAAAGATCACAAACGCGACGCTGACTTCGGAAGGCAACACCACCTCAATCGCGGTAAGCATAATGAACACGGGCAACAGCACAGTAAACCTGACAAGCTTGCAGGTAGAGGGCTTTATGGAAGAGATAAGGCTTGGATACCAGGGATACCCTCTGAATGTGTCTGCAGGCGCAGCAGGCGAGATCAAAGCATGCCCCACAAGCGGGATATGCACAGGCACTACTGCGACAGGCGCGATCTCGATAAACGGCGGAACAAGCACACAGGACCAGCTTGAAGCCTACAACGCCAGGAACTTCGTCGATAAATTCAACAACTTCCTGAACTTCATAGTACTGCAGAACGGCACGCTGGAACTGCCAGTCTTGGATTATGCCGGGGCCTGCCCTGAAAAAGAGGGCATCATGCAGTTCATAGGATGCGCGCCAAGGCCAGGATACGTGCTTTCAGCCGGCTCTACTGCCACCCTGCGCTTTTCCAGTACTATAAAGATATCACACCCATCCCCGTCGCCAGAAGCCCAAGGCGCTGCTGCCGTTGCAGTCAGAGCGCCCATATTCGCAGGAGACATCACGATACTGCTCATCCCCAACCAGACATATGAGATAAGAGTAATAGGCACAGGACAGAATGATACAGGACCTGCGGATGCTACATTCAACGCAACAGATCATGGCAACATAACAGGGTCCATATCAAAGCTTGTCGGGGTCAGCTACGTGAGCGAGCATGTGCTCATAGGCAGTCTCTCTTTGAACTACACGCTGCAGGGATTCACTTCTGCGCTTAATGGGATTACCAACTATACGATGCCTATTGTAAGCCTTGGCGAACAGTCTACTATCTATTCATTGCAAAACGTCAGTATACTGACCCCTGGCTTCTTGCTGCTCGGCACTACGAACGTCACATTAGGCTTGCCAGAAAGGTGCCCCGTATGCACGGGAGAAAGCAGCAGATGCATGATGTCATTATGCATAGGCCCGATAAACCGCAAGGCCGTAGTGCTCAGGATAGAGTCGCCCGGATACCAGTATTATGGCCCTCTGTCAATAAAAGCGGAATACTCTGCCACGCCCCCTGCCGCAAATAACACTACTACTGTAAACACAACCACCACAATCCCCTCTGGAAACCGGAGCGGATTCGGCACAGTGGACGGCAAGGTCAATGTCGGTCCGCTCTGTCCTGTAGAGAACTTTAACGGAACCTGCACCTCATCAGTCGTCAATACAAGCACTCTCTATTCGACTCTCAAGATTGAACTCATGCGGATTTCTGCCACCACTGCCACCAACAACTATACGATATCCCTGAATGCAAACGGGTCATTCTCGCAGCAGGTCTCCGCAGGCACATACTCGCTTAGCATGCTGAACTGCAACTACATAGGCTGCAGCAACGTGCTCCCGAAGACCTTGGATGTCTCAGCAGGCGAGACTACGACCCTTGACATCGGCATAAACACAGGAATAGCCTGAACGGCGCGTTCAGTCGAATATCTTGCCCTTATTCAATATGCCCTTGGGGTCGAATGCCTTCTTTATATCCTTCATGATTCCAAGAAGCTCGACTGAGCCGCGCGCCTTCAATTCCTCTATAAGCAGTTTCTTCTTCTCAATGCCTATCCCATGCTCTGCAGAGACGCTGCCCCCGTTTTTCAGCGCAATCATGCCGAACTTCTCCTGCAAGACCATAACCTTTTTTATCCCTTCGCTGTTTCCGGGAACAAAATAGACGTTTGAGTGTATGTTTCCGTCGCCGATATGCCCAAAGAGCGCAACCCTCTCCCCAGATTTCTTTATCGCGCGCTCCATCTCCTTCAGCGAAGCAGCAAGCCTTGAAGGAGGCACTATGACATCGCCTATGACTATGTCTTTTCCCTCTGCATGCGCCTCCCTCACCATGACTTCGTGCAATTCCCTCCTTATTTCATATATCTTTTTTACCTCTTTTGCGCTTTTGAAGTAATCCTGCTTTATCGGATTGTGTCTGCGTATCGCCTTGATGCATTCTCTTACAAGCGCATCGTTATCCGTTCCTGCAACAGCAGCTAGCAGCATGTACCTTGCGCCTTTCGGAATCTTCCTCCTGAGCAGCTTCATGAAATATCCCATTGATTGATGGTCCATGAATTCTGCCATTATCAGCGGCATCCCATTTTTCTTAAGCTCCCCCACTGCGTCTGCGACGTCCATCGCTGAACTGAAACAGCTTGCGATTATGCCAGAAGGTTCTGGCAATCTCGCTATCTTCAGCACAGCAAGAATTACTATCCCGAGGGTTCCCTCGCTCCCGACAAACAATGATGTAATGTCATATCCTCTGCTCATCTTCAGCGTCATGCTGCCCGTCCTTATCACTTTTCCAGAGGCGAGAACGGCCTCGATGTCGATCACCCAGTTCCTTGTCGAGCCGAACATCAGCGCCTTAAGTCCGCCTGCATTTGTGGATATGCTCCCGCCTATGGTCGCCATATGCGCACTAGCAGGGTCAGGGGGATAGAAATAGCCGTGTTTCTTCAGACGAAGGTTCAGTTCCCCTATCGTAACCCCAGGTTCTACAACTGCAAATCCGTCTTCTATATTTATTTCCTTTATTTTATTGAACCTTTCAAGGCTCAGCGCTATCCCATCGATGCCTGGCACAGACGAGCCTGTCAATGAAGAACCGCCGCCCACGGCAGTGACATTTACTCCATAAGTGC
>DAIDAD010000060.1 GCA_027310795.1 Candidatus Micrarchaeaceae archaeon
CATTTCACACTCCTCTTGAAAGAATCAATCTTCTTGCTTCTGAGCTTGTCGTTCATGTCAAGCTCGGTTATGTAGACGTTTGAAGCGCTTATCGGTATCGGAAGCTCCTTGCCCTTCGCGTTCTTCCTCACTATGCCGTTGACTACGACTGTAAATCTCTTAAGGTCTACGTCATTCACCTTTCCTGACTTTCCCTTTGAACTTCCTTTCATTATAATCACGGTATCGCCCTTCTTCAGTGCTATGCTTCTTTTCTTAATGCCTAGCTTTGCAGACAGCTCCTTTGATATGTGCGCGTTCACCATATGCTGCCTGAGGTGCATGGGCGCGTTGTGCCTGAACAGGCGCTGCTTCCTCGGCTTTCCGCTTTCTATCATCAAACGACCCTTGAGGCTACGCCTCCTATCTTCACGAACCTTTCCACTACCTCCCTTGCCATAGCTCCCTTCACTTCTGTGCCGATAGGAAGGTTCTCTTCATTGACCATTATTCCTGCATTGTCCTCGAACTTCACCCTTATCCCGCTGGCCCTTCGTATGGACGCCTTCTGCCTTATTATGACGACGCGGACAGGCTTCTTTATGTACGCAGGGGTTCCGCTCCTGACGCTTGCAGAGACGATGTCACCGACGCCTGCTGCCGTAAGCTTCCCCGGCCTTCCGCCGGTCTTGCCTATTATGTGTATCATCCTGAACGTGTACGCGCCGCTGTTGTCTGCGCACGGTATCATTGCGCCAGGCACGAGTGTCTTTGTTATTTTCGAAGATAGTCCTTTCATAAAATTCACTGCTTCTTATTCGCCAATCCGGTAATCACGAAGGATTTGGTCTTGCTGAGTCTACGTGTCCCTTGAATGTTCACAGCATCGCCGAGCGTTGCATTTATGCATTCCGGGTTGTGCGCAGGTATCCTTGACCTCTTTCTCAGGTACCTCTCGTATTTGTATATGTAGCGCGTGTAGTCGACTTTTACAATCGCCGTCTTCTTGACCTTGTCGCTGACAACCGTGCCCGTGATCTTCATCCCTCTAGTCTTCAGTCCACCGTGCACTGGGCAGTTGCGGTCTTTGCATTCCAAAAAATCACTCTCTAATTTTATAAAACTTCAGGCTTTTCTCTATCCTGTCATACGGCCTGAAGTTGATCTCTTCTCCTCTTACTATATACTTCTTTTTCGATACACTGAACGCGAATGTTGACGTCTTCTTTATTACGCTCCTTACGCCTTTTCCGTCGAATACCTTTAGCGTGTTCTTAGTCTCATCGATTACCAGACCGGAGAGGCCCTTCTGCTTCCTGTCCAAAGAGTCTATGACCTTTACCCTGAGCCCTATCAGTTCATTGATGACGATGTTCCTGTTGTTATAATCCATGATAACCTAAGCGTACAGTAAGGTTAAGCATAATTTAGTTATTTAAACCTTTTGCTATGCATCAGAGAGCAATGAATGCCGAAGAATAGGGGCTTCAGTGCTATTTCTTGAGCGTCTCGTCCCCTTCCTTCCAGTTTACCGGACAGAGGCCGCCTGTCTGGAGCGCTGTAACTACCCTGTAGGTCTCGTCAGTGCTCCTTCCGACGTTGTCATGCGTTATGACTGTGTATTTTATCAGCCCGTCAGGGTCTATGACAAAAAGTCCGCGAAGCGCATTCCCCGTCCTGTCCTCATAAACATCGTACGACCTTGAGATTGCGCCGCTCCTGTCTGAAGCAAGGTAATACTCGATGCCTTTAAGCCTTGCGTCGGCCTCGACCCAGGCCTTGTGAGTGTAGACGGTGTCAGTGCTAACGGCTATGACCTCGCAGTTCTTCTTCAGGAACCTCTTATAGTCCTTTGCAAAGCCCTCAAGCTCCGTAGGGCACACGAACGTGAAGTCCGCAGGGTAGAAGAACAGCACTACCCACTTGCCCCTGAAGTCGCTTAGCTTTATCTTCTTGAATCCTTTTCCTTTCAACGCGTCCGTCTCGAACCCAGGCGCCTCCTTGTCTATGAAATTCATAATACCACTTAACAATTAGCAGTAGTATCTGCACTCAAGCAAATAAAAACCTTGCTGATTGCACCCTTTATCAGCGTCTTATGGTTGCATTTTCGCCCAGGCTTATGTTAAACAGCTCCCTCACATCCCTGTTTGAGAGTTGGGATGCTTTTTTATCCAATATCATTACGAGTTTCCCGTTGTCTATCTTTTTTATCAGAGCTTTTGCCTCATTTTTCGTCAGCCTTTTTCCAGCAGTTCCTGTACAGTTATTCCAGAGAACCCCAAGGAGCGTATTCCTTATCTTTTTTCCCCTCTGCAGGAAAATATTCTTGAAGAAGTACTGCAAGAAATCGTCATTGCCGCTTTTTGGCGTTATCCTTATCAAACGGGATGTTACCCTTGGCATTGGGCTAAAAGCCTCTTTTGAAACTTCTGCAATGTCATTGACGTCATAAAATGCAAAGAACAGAGCAGACAGCAACCCAAACTTATCCTCGCTGGGTTTTGCTGTAATGATCTTGGCAAACCCATGAGGCACAGTAATAACACAGCACTCAAAATTCCACCTTCTTTCATAAACAAGCCTGAAGAAAAACGATTCCAGAATCTGATAAGGGGGGTTCGAGACGATTTTGTTGAACTTAGGCAGCTTTACATCAAGAATATTCCCTGAAATAACAGCAACGTTATCCGAACTGCTGAATTTTTTGCTCAACATTGAGGAATATGCTTCATCTTTCTCAACAGCGTATACAAAACGTGCATGCCTTGCCAATAGTTCCGTCAAGTTCCCAGAGCCGCCCCCTATTTCCAGAATCTCATCTTTGCTGTTGACAGACGCAGCATCGACTATAGTTTCATTCATTTTAGAATCGATCATTATATGCTGGTCTTTTTCCTTTTCAGGTTTCATGCATGATCACATACGTTCTTTGCAGCTCTTATTTCGAATATGCCAGGAATGTCAGGTTTTCTCCCGGTCTTATATCAAAAGACGCGTTCGTCTCAAGCACCATGCTTCCATTGCTGCATATCACGTTGGTGGAAAGGGGCACTGCGTCGTATACATAACTGACCTTGCCGTTGCTAATCCACGACTGTTTCAGTGCAAAGTACGTGTTCTTCATCCAAAAACACTGCGCTGAGTCGTTCCCAAACACGAAAAGCATGCCAAGGCACTGCCTGCCTGTCTGGCCGCAATCTCCTATCCCGGTTTCATTCATGTACCCTTCCTGCTGCAGTGAAGTAGTGTCTGCTATATATGCATAATACGTGGAATTTCCCACCATGATTTCACCGACATGGAACTTGGAATTAAGCAATGAAGGGCCATTATTTAGCGCGGCAGATGGGCCAAGGATGGCCAGCCAATATATCACGATAATGCTGAATAAGACAAGTAATGCAACGATGACCAAAACTGGCTTTGCGTGCATAGAACTCATGAAGTCAGTCTTCCCTTTTCAGCATGCCTTCTATCCCGCCTTTCAGACTGTAGGCCTTTACGCCCTCTTTTGCTAAAATCTCCGCAAGCATCTTTGACGTGTTACCATGAGGGCATACAATAACCGATTCATCAAACTTTTTGGCTATTTCCTTAAGGTCTTCCTCCTCGCCGTAATGCAGGTTAAGGGTATGGAAGTCGTTCATGTCTATTATGTTTATCTCGTCCTCTTTCAATGCGAATGCCTCGCTGAGCAGCTGCACCTCTGAATAACGCGTCTCGAAAAGCATTATCCTGCTGCCGCTGGCAACTTTTTTCCTCGCTTCCTTAAGGTCTACCTCTAATCCCCTGCTCTCCGTTTCCATTACATCAAACCAATTTACCCTTGAATTTATAATAAGCTTTGCAGGACTTAACCGAAACATATATAAATGTAATATAATGTATTATAATGTTATAACATTATA
>DAIDAD010000061.1 GCA_027310795.1 Candidatus Micrarchaeaceae archaeon
ATCTTTTTCTAATTCTCCCTACCCACCACGAAGGTGCATGGCTTTGCGATGCACCTCTAACCATTCATCAGAAATTGCTGATTGTAAATGCAGCTATGCACTGATTACATCCTGCATTCGCAGTTCCCGTCGCACATGCATCCGCATAGTAAGCCCATTCTCATCCCGAACATCCTGGCTCCTATCGCAAGCAATCCTGCTCCTATCATGAAGACTATCAGTGCGCTTATTAATGCAGGAAATATCTGCGCCGATGCGAATATGAGCACTATGCCTGCGAGCAGGTACGCCCAGCCGGCTCCGCCACGCCTTTTGCGCCCAGAAGATCCGCTTCCCATGCCTGTACTTCTGCTTCTACTAGATTGTCTCTTTGCCACCAAATCACCATCAATCAAGAATAATTATGCAGGTAAACCTTTTTATATTGTAATCAAAGGTCGATTATTCAACAGAGAGCCCGTGCGCTGCTTCAGAATCAAGTAAAAAGGTTACATCATGGTGCATCTTGAGAATCGTGGCTGGCACTTCCTCAGTAACTCCGCAACCCTGAATCTTCCTCAATATGCCGTTTTTCTGCTTTCCTGTTGCAATCACCACTATCTTCTTTGCGGAGAATATCGTGGACATGCCCATCGTAAGCGCACTTTCAGGAACCTTTGAGCCTTTGAAGAATCTTGAATTATCCTTAACTGTAGACTCCGAGAGCTTTGCAACATGGGTCGCAGAATCAAAGCTTGTACCAGGTTCGTTGAACCCGATGTGTCCATTCGTCCCTATACCAAGGAATTGCAGGTCTATACCTCCCTTCGAGGCTATTCTTTTATCATAAATGTCTGCTTCTGCCTGAAGGTCCTTTGCCATGCCGTCAGGCATGAATGCATTTTCCCTTTTAATATCTATTCTTGAGTAAAAGCGCGAGTCTATGTAATGATGGTATGAATTCGGATTATCTTTTGCAATGCCCACATATTCATCAAGGTTGAATGTTGAAACGTTCTTAAACGTGCAGTCATTGTTCTTATAATTCTGCGAAACATAATCGTAAAAATACTCAAAAGTGCCGCCAGTTGCAAGCCCTACTACAGGATTTTTCTTTTCCTTCATGAGGTTGAACAGATAGCCGGCAGCTATTTCTGCAGGCTTGTACGAGTTAAGGAAAACGAATACACTAGCATTTCCAAAGCCCTTCCTTTCAAGGCTTTTGAGATGCGCCAAGGGCAAGGTTTCGGATCTTAAAGGCATAACGCCTTTCAACTCATTGCCAGTGAGCACTATCTCTCTATTCATAAAAACACAACCACATAATCTACTTCAGAAGATCAAGCACTTCGTTTGTTTTCCTGATCCTGCCTATTCTGGGAAATATGAATTTTTCAGTGGCTTCGTGCTCCTCCCTGCTAATGGCAGTCATAGCATCTATTGCAAAGACCTGATTGTACCCATGCTGGTAAGCCTCGCGTGCGGTTGTCTCTACCCCGATGTTCGTGGATATGCCGCAGAGCACTATAGTATTTATATTCCTCCTTCTGAGCTGCAGGTCAAGTTCAGTCCCATGGAAAGCACCCCATTGCCTCTTGGTTATTATTATGTCTGTGCT
Organism: Candidatus Micrarchaeaceae archaeon; assembly: GCA_027310795.1. GTDB lineage: Archaea > Micrarchaeota > Micrarchaeia > Micrarchaeales > CABMGC01 > JAKAUU01. The sequence goes on from DAIDAD010000061.1 coordinate 1,598, forward strand.
TTCTGGTACAATCTCTTCTATGAAATCCGCCCAGTCAGCAGGCCTGCTGCCGCCCCACTGCATGGGCTGGTCAACTTCAGGGTTAAGCATGTCCTTGCCGTCCTTCGTGTCCACATGAACCAGAACCACCGGTGCGCCAGCCTTCCTGAACACTGATACAAGCGCGCTTACGTTCGATATGACCGACTTGACATCATTAGGGCCGAAAGCCCTTCCTGCAGAGGCTATGCCCCTCTGCATGTCTATAACTACCAAAGCCGTTCTTTCCTTAAGATTTTGTGCCATAATAACACCTGAGAAAAGCATAAACAGCAGGCATTTGCCCTACTGATACATCACAATGATAATGGGCATACATGTTTAAACGCTTTCTGCAAACAGCTTAAATCAGGCACAGCGCATCATACGACAACCGCATAATTCAACAGATATGCGATAACGAATCCCGCCAGTATGCCGCCATATGTGTAGAGCATGGTCTTCTTAATTCTCGCAGGGTCCTTCAATCCGTTGTTTATATTGACATGGAACAATACAAGGACGACGTAGAGTATCGCCGCAGTTGCCAGAGAATCAAAGAACACTATGAAGATATTTGAGAAAAACACAAGTCCTATCAATGTGCCTATTATTGTAGGAAGGCCTCCAAGAAGAAACACGCCGAATATGAACCTATTGCTCGTCTTCTCAAGCTGTCCGAACAGGGGCGCGGCTATGGGAAAACCTTCAGTTATGTTCTGGGCAGAGAAACCTATTGCAGACAGCACGTATATCGGCAGCAGTCCAGCGCCTCCTGCAGAGCCGAAGACAAGGCCTTCTGTCAGGTTCTGGAAACCTATCCCTATGGCAGCGAGCACAGACGTCTTATGCGGACTCTCTGCCGGGTCCCTGCTGCCCCTAGGGAGCATCAACAGCACAAACGAGGCTGCAAAGCCGATTATGAATATCCAGAGCAAGGGGTTTGAAAGGGAGCTGTTTCCAAATATCATGGCAACATCGCCGTAAACGTCGAGCAATAGGAAAATCAGTATGCCCATGGCAACAGCATTGTATACAAGCAGCTGCATCCTGCCTGTCTTCCTGCTCCTTATTATGGGAAAAGAGAGGAAAACAGAAAGGCCCATTATCACTGAAAGCCCTACCGTAATGTATGCGTTTGCTATCTCCACCAAATCAAGTTTATTAAACATGGAAGAATATTATTCCTATCTGTACAAACAAGAAGTAGCAAAATCCAGAACAACAGCCGGCGCTTTTTATGGACATAGAAGACATAACCGCATACAGGCTGAGGGGCCAGCATATCTCATCAGCACCTTTTCTCAAGCCGCAGGATATGGTTTCTGCATTCGGCGCGATTCAGGCGCAGGACTACCAGGCAGCGCTATGGGCGATAGGGCTGCGCAGTAAAGACGGCACAACAAAATCAGATGTGGAGAAAGCAATCGCAGAACGGAAGATAGTACGCACATGGATCATGAGAGGCACGCTCCACATGGCATCATCAGTGGACATAAGATGGATGCTCAGCCTCTTCGCGCCAAGGCTTGCTAACATAGCAAAACAGCGCGATAGCAACCTAGGACTTAATGAAAAGGTGATAGAGAAGACAAAAGCGCTTTTTGCAGAGGCGCTTTCAGGAGGGAAATGCCTCTCACGCAATGAAATGCACAGGATACTCAACAAAGGCGGAGTTCCTGGCAGCAACAATCTCGGGTACCACATGCTGTACAGGGCTGCATGGGACGGGCTGATATGCTTCGGCCCGCATGAAGGCAAACAGCCGACATTCGTCCTGTTGGATGAATGGGTGCCAAAATCCAAGCAGCTTACTGAAAAAGAATCTCTTGCAGAGCTTACGCTCAGGTATTTCACAAGCCATGGCCCTGCGACGCTAAAGGATTATCTATGGTGGTCAGGATTAAAAGTTCAGGATGCAAAGGCAGGACTCGAAGCATGCTCGTCAAAAATAAATGAAGGAACGGTTAACGGGACAACATATTATATGCCAAAGGCCATTCCCAAACAAAAAGCAGATTCAGGATCAACATATCTGCTGCCCGCATATGATGAATACCTTATCGGTTACAGCGACAGGTCTGCTATGCTGAAGCACAATGCAGCACAGGAATGGATCAAGAAAGCAAACGTCATAGTTGTGCACAGCAACGGCATATTCCTTCCGATAATAATCTCGGAAGGAAGAGTTATAGGAACATGGAAAAGGACAAATAAAAAAGACAAAATAGTAATAACACTGAGTTCGTTCAC
>DAIDAD010000062.1 GCA_027310795.1 Candidatus Micrarchaeaceae archaeon
GTGCCCGGATCGCCTATCAATAACACGTTGCGATGCTGCTTCGCAGCCTTTTTTATTATGTTTACAGCATCACTCTGGCCTATTATCTGGTCTATTGTCTTCTCTGGTATCTTTATCTCATCTGTGCTCTTGAACTTCTTCATAAGGATCAATTCTAAAATCCGGACACTATTTATTCCTTATAAATCTTTATAATCTTTTTTATGTGGCAATAGCGCTGCGACCTGCGGCTTTAATTAAACTAAAGGGTAAAAGAGCTGTGTGGTTGCATGGATTTTTCAGAGTACCAGAAAATAGCGAAGAGCACAGCGGTGTACCCGGATAATCTTGAGGGTGCGTTCTTTTATCCCTCGATAGGCCTTGCAGGCGAGGTCGGGGAGCTGCTGAACAAAATAAAGAAGATAGCAAGGGACAATGCGAAGATAGACAAAAAGGACCTTGAAGGGGAGATAGGCGATGTGTTATGGTACCTTGCGCAGCTGTCTACGGAATTGGGAATAGACTTTGAAGACGTTGCGGCGCACAACCTTGAGAAGCTGAAGAGCAGGAAGGAAAGAGGAAGAATAGCTGGCAGCGGGGATTTCAGATAGCAACAATGCCTTAATTTTCCTTATTCACTTGCCTACATACCTTGCATAGAACAGTATCGGCAGGAAACCTGATAGTCCTACGATTAACGCTTCGAGAAGCACCGTCAATACTACGCGCCCGATGAGACCTACAACTGGGTTTATTATGATGAGCACTGCAGAGACTACATTCACTATTATGCTTATGGCTACGTCAAACAGGCCGAAGAGTATCAGCAGTCCTATGATACTCCAGAAGTATCTCCTTCCTATCCTGAAGCTCTCCTTTATTGCTGATATGCCTGTTTTTCCTTTCAGCATGACGAGCGGCACAGCTTCGTAGAAGAGGACCGAAAGCACAAAAGAGACTATCAATGCCACTATTGCAGTCACGAGGACCAGGAGCAGCGTTGCTATGATCCCTATTCCTGCGGACTGGACGATGTTTGATATTTCAGCGATGGTGTTGCTCGAAGGCATGGTTTTAGGTATATTGCTGATGAGCGAGATTACAGAAAGAGCAAGCGGACTGAAAACAATTGCAAGTATGATTATCATTATCACAGTCTGTATCACAGAGGTCCAGAGAAGCCCTTTGTAAGAATTCTTTGAAACGGCAAGCGCCTTTGACAGCGTCAGTTCCTTCTTCTTCAGGTACTGCATCGCAATTGCATAGTATGCGCCTGAGAAGATAGGACCTATCAGCACGCTTACAATTGTTATGATTACGATGAATATTATAGTGGAAGAGACAAATCCGCTGATCAGAGTAGCAGAAATATTGTGCAGCGAATGGCTTGCAAACACGCCTGCGAATATCGTAATTCCTAATATTACCGCTATCACTGCTATTATCACGAACAATAGCACCATCAGGGCAAGAACCTTAAGGTAGTTGTCCCTTGTCAAGGCAAGTCCTTCGCTGAACACGTCTGTTACGCTGGGCATACTGAGATATTGAAAGAAAGGTTTAAAACTACAACTGAATTACGGCCAGTGCGCTATTTTATGCTCAACGACATCAGTATCAGTATTGAGATGATGTAAAACGGTATCGAGAGCATGAATGTTGAAAGGTAAGATACGTTTGCATACAGATAACCTGAGAATATCTGTGCAGGGAATGCTGCAAGCAATGGCATTACACTGAACAGGGCCATGAGCTTGCCCCTTATATCCTTTTCTGAAAGGTTGCCCTGCAGCGTGCTCATCGATGGCTGTGCAAGAGCGCCTCCGACTCCGCCAGTTACACTCCATGCAAGAAGGTCGTTCATTCCGTTCGATGATACGAATATGAACATGGACAATGGCGAGAACAGCGCAGACAGCATTGCAGCCTTTTTCAAGCCTGCCTTCTTTATTATCCTTACAGATGGCACAAGGACTATAACTGTAGCGAGGCCCGTGAGGCCGCTGAGTATCCCGTAATCTATTGGCGAAAGGCTCAACTGTTTCACAAGGTACAATGAAATGAATATGGTGGTGAAACTCGCGGCTATGCTCGATGTCACAGCGTATGCAAGAAGCCTCTTTGCGTCGCGGTTCGCCTTCTTCATCGTGTATGCATAATCGTGCAGCATGCTCCTTATGTTGCTGAGCAGCGGCTCCCTGAATCTCTTAACAGGAGTATACGTTTCTTCCAATCTCATCGCCCTTATCGACATGGCTACAATGCCCAGGACGCCGCTCACGAAGAATGCCATCTTCAATCCATCCACATACCCGTAATTGACCATGAGCAGACCGCCGATGAACGGGGCGAACACAGCAGGCAGCGTATTCAATATGGCAAACGACGCAAACCCAGAGGGCCGCATGTCCTGGCGCATAGATTCCGTGAGAGTGGCGTTGAATGCAGGCGAGTACATGCTGCATATGGAACCTATTATAACAGGTATGAGTATGAACTGCCATGAGTCTATGAACAGATAGATGAATGCGCTTGCAGCTGATATCGTGCTGAATATTATTATGACACGCTTCCTGCCCCATCTGTCTGCAAGGTATCCGCCCAGTATAAGCGCCATGGCAGTTATCACGGAGCTTATCGCTGCCATGATTGCGACGTAGAACAGGGGCATGCCCAACGCCCTGAAGAATATGGATTGAAAGGGCGAGTACATGAAGGTGCCGATGCCCCAGAATGCTGAAGTAGCGGTTATTATCCATGCGTCTTTAGGAAGGTAGAACCTGAACCCGTTCCTTCTGCGGTTGACTTGCTTGCTGCCTCTGCCCATCTGATCGCCTTATGCTTCTTTTTACAGAAAGAGTTATAAGTGATTAGTATGGCCGGCAACACTGGAATATCAAGCACTATTCTTTGGGCTTTTCCCTATCTTCTTGCCCATTTGTCCTTTTAACGAATCATCTGTCCTTTTCTCATGGATGAAGACGATGTCATTTCCCATTATACACCTGCAGTCGACAGAAACGTTTACGTCGCTTTTATCAAGCTGCGGCATCTCATGCTCGTCTATGTGCTTTGTTGTCCAGAACTTGAATCTCATGACTATTTGTCACATCTGCGTAATATATTGTTTGCAAGGACTTAGACAAAATGCAAAGCCCATAATCAGGTTTAAATACCAATATGTTCATCCTTTCTCCACGTGACTTTATGAAATATGCGAATAGAATGGTAGGACAGCCTTCAGATGAGAACATGGCGCAGAATGCGCCAAAGCGCGCAACGAACAGCAGGAACATAACAACCCTCGACACCCAGGGCAGGTTCATCGAGACATACGATGAATACAGGAATTCCGGAATAGATGTAGTAAGGCACAGGGGTTCGCCTTTCCTTCATGCAAGAAGGGATTGAGCGCTTCCTATAAAATAGACATTCTCTGGAAAAACGCGCAATAGCATACTCTTTATTATATCATACTGCGCAGAACATCCCCATGAACAGATTATCCAAGGCATTAGGAACTATAGCAATAGCATCTGCAGCAGTGTCATTTGCCCCGTCGAATGCCGCCGATGATGCAGGGGCAGCGCACGCCCAGCAGGCAGCGCAACACACGCATATGGAATTATCGCAGCATGTTAGATACTTGAAGAACGACAGCGAGCAGGAAGCGAATATGGCTATGAAAAGGTTATTCAGGAATGATGTTTCAAAACCGGAACAGCAGAGGCATGAGATTCTTTCCGTGTTCTTTGATATTACTGGCACACTGGCATTACTGACGGTAGCTGCAGTTGCGTTCGACAAATCTACAAAGAAGAGAAAATCGCGCAGCAGAAAGGGGGATGTTGAAGAGAAGGCAGAATAGACCCGGCTATTTCTAGTAT